>DAOMZC010000315.1:0-7120 GCA_035437965.1 Pseudomonadota bacterium | reverse complement strand
GTCCGAGCGGAAGGTCGCCGGCTCGCCGCGCCAGATCTCGGGGGCCATGTAGAGCGGCGTGCCGCGGACGGCGCTGGTGTAGGTGGTGAGGCCGGTCGGCGGCAGTCCGGCGGTGGTGGTCGGCGCCGCGGGTCGGTCCGCCGGCGCGCCCGCGCGCTGCCCGCTGTCGCCGGGTGGGCTGGCGCTGCTGGCGAACAGCTGCGGGCTCATTCCCGCCGCCATGGTCTCGGCCAGCGGCAGCGCGGCCAGGGCCTCACCGCTGCGCTCGCCCGAGACCGCGCTGCCGGCGAGCGCCGAGTGCAGCACCGCCGCCATCGGCCCGGTGCCCTGGCTGAGCGCGATGAGCCCCGGGCTGCTGACCAGCGCGCTGTCGTCCGCGTAGCCCAGCGCGCTCGGCGCCCGCGCGTCGCTGCGCAGCAGCTTGGCGAGCCCGAAGTCGAGCAGCTTCACGCCGCCGCTGTCAGCGAGGATGACGTTGCTCGGCTTGAGGTCCCGATGAACTACCCCCTGGCGGTGCGCAGCGGCGAGCCCGTGAGCGATTCCCAGGCCGAGTCCGAGCACCCGCTGCCACGACAGCGGCTTACGCAGGGCGGCCAGATCCTGGCCGGGTACGAACTCCGAGACGATGTACAGCTGCTCGTTGATCTCGCCGATTCCGTAGATGTTAAGGACGTTGGCGTGCTCGACCCGGGCGGCGGCGCGCGCCTCGATGAGGAACTGCTCGCGCAGGTTGGGATCGGGCTGCAGGGCGCGGAGGAACTTGATGGCAACCTGGCGGTCGAGCAGGACATCGTGAGCCAGGTAGACCTCGCCCATGCCGCCCCGCCCGAGCTGCCGCACGAGTCGGTACTGTCCAAAGGCGCTGGGCGGGAAGCTCTCAGCGGGCGAGTTCGGCGGGGGCGGGGCCGACATGTGTGGAATCATCTGCAGCCGCTCTTTCTTGCAAGAGCGGGGCCTCTCACCGGGGAAATCCTAGGGGAGCGCTTGGCCGACGCTGCGCTGGCGCTGAACTCGCACGGATTTCGGTCCGTTGGCGCGGCACAGGATTTCAGAATGATCTTCGCCGGTTGCGCGCGCCGGAGTCTGGCCGCGACCAAAATCCGTTGGGAATCAAGCGGTTGCGGCCGGAGAGCGGTCGTCGGCCGCAACAGAGAGCGGAGCCGTCGCCCAAGCAGGGCGCTAGCGCCCATGTGCGCAGTAGTGCTGTGCGGACAGGATACACTGTGCGCCATTGCTACAATGGGCGGCAGTGGCGCGCTATGGCAACTGGGATGCCGTCAACCTTGCGACTTGTTCACGCTGCTGGTGAGCGCCTGCAGCGCGACCTTGGCGAGGTGCCCGGCGTTGTCGCGCAGGTAGCGGGCAAAGCCGTCGATGAGGGCGTCGCGCAGCTGCTCGTCGAGGTCCGTGCTGTCGAGGGCCTTCTGGATGAGGCTCCCGACTCCCAGCGACTCGGCCGCCCCGAGCAGCGAGGACATCCCACCGAGCAGCGACGCGGCCTTCTGCCCGAGCGCCCCGCCGAGCGCCCCGCTCGGCAGGAGCGACCCGGCCAGCGCCGTCACCGCCTGCTGGATGACCCCGGCCAGCGCCGTGTCGGCGAGGTTCATCTGGGTCGCGTGGTTATAGATCGCCTCGGGAACCTCGGACTTCACCTTGGTGATGAGAGAGGAGAGGAGCTCGCTGGGGTCGCCGCCGAAGAGTGACATGTGAATTCTCCCTGCCTGCGTAGTGGCGCGCCGGAAGCAGGAGCCGCTGAGGCTCGGGCGCGCCAGTCAACGTAGCACGAAAAGGACTCTATTTTCGCGCCGGCTCAGCGCGCCGGCTCAGCGCGCCGGCTCAGCGCGCCGGCTCAGCGAGGAAGATCATTTATGGCACGCACCGCGCCGACCACGTCGCCCTGACCGTACCAGTCGACGTAGATGAAGCTCGGGATGCGGCCGGTCTTTTCCCAGCACTCCTTGGCGCGGCTTGTGATGAGCGTCGGCTGGTTGGCCCGCACCGACAGCTGCGGGTCGGGGACGAGGATCTTGTCGCTGAGCGCGGAGTAGACAAAGTGGTTGATGAAGTAGAGGGAGTTTTCGCCCTTGCCGCGGTAGAAGTCGCACTTGAACTGCGCCTGATCGGTGATGTTGTAGTCGGTGTCGACGATCAGGTCCCACAGGTAGTGCTGCCAGGCGGGGCGGCCCGGGTCCTGGCTGTCGTTGAACACGACCAGGCGGGTGTTCCGCTGGCTCATCTGGGCCAGGGTGGGAAAGCCCTGGGCGCGGTCGTGCACGTAGAGGTACGGAGTCAGTCCGGCCTGGGCGAACGTGTCGGCGATGGCCGCGGGCGGGACCGCGCTCTCGGCGAACAGGGTGAGGACCTCGCTCGGGTTCTGCTCCAGAAAGATGCGCACCGTGGTGAGGACATCGAGCAGCGGCTCGGAGCCGAGCAGCCCCCTGAGGTCGAAGTTGTGGGTCACGTACACCCGGCCGCTCTCGGCTGGATCATCGCCATAGTAGGGGCAGGGGCGGATGCCGAGGCCGCGGATGCCGCGGCTGAGCTGGTCGGCGATCGGCTGGTCCTGGTTGGGGAACAGGTAGCTTACCGGGCCGCCCGCGGCGTAGCTGAACGCGTTGTGGGTGGCGGCGAACGTCACCTGATCGTAGCGCCGCTGGCAGTTCGCGGCGCTGCCGTTGCACAGCACGGGGGCCGGCGGCGGGGGCGGCGCGGGGGTCTCGGCGGGACCGCAAGCGCTGCCCCAGCTAGCGACCAGGCCAAGGACGAGAGCGCGGGCCCGAAGCGGCCCGAGGGGGAGGGGGAGAGAATGCCAATCCTGCATGCGTCTTCCTCGCGAGCGAGCTGTCCGCTCGCCCAACCTCTATACTCCGCTTGCGTCGCCGCCGGAACTGATTGTTCGCGCCGCTCTGGCCCGACCGCGCGGGGCCCCGGGGCGGACCACGCGCAGTGGGCTTCTGGTGACGGCGCCGGCCGCCGCGGTCGCCGTAACCAAGCGTTCAGTTTGAGCATCCAAGTTCCCAACAAGGCCGTGCATTGGGCGCGGACCGGAAAAGGAGATCACGGATGCGTAAGAAACTTCTGGCTACTCGACCGCTGCTGGCGCTGCCGGCGCTGCTGGCGCTGCCGGCGCTGCTGGCGCTGCCGGCGCTGCTGGCGACGACCGCCTGCGGGACCCCGTCGGGCACGCAGGATCTTGGGGGCGCTGACCAGGCGGTCGCGACCGACCTGGCGGCCGCAGGTGATCTCGCCGGCGGCGGCCCCGACCTGGGGACGAGCCCCGATGCCATGGCGGGCGACTCGCAGCTGCCGCCGATCGACTCGGCGGCGTCGCTGGAGAAGTGGCTGAAGGATGGGGCCTACAAGGCCTGGGCGTGCGAGAAGGATCGCCACCCGGCCCGGCCCGGCTCCGCCCACGCCGCCAACCGCATCTGCTCGAACGACCTCCTCAGCAAGTCGGCGAGCGGCGAGTATCCGGTCAACTCGGCCTCGGTCAAGGAGCTCTTCGACAACGCCGGTACGATCATCGGCTATGCGGTCGGGGTGCGCACCAAGACCGGTCCGGCCGATGCCTCCTGGTTCTGGTACGAGCGGGTCAACACCACCACCTACGCCAACGGCCCCGGCGTGCCGCTGTGCGCCAACTGCCACCGCAACGCGCCGCGCGACTTCATCTATACCCAGGTCACTCCCTAAGCCCGCCGCGCCGCCCGGCGACCCAGTCGGGAACCGGCGCGCGCGCTCCAGCTCAGCTCAGCTCGGGCGCGCCGCCGGGGGTCGGGCGCGCTTGTGCTGCGTGATAAAGGCGCGCGCCTCGGCCTCGGTGGCGGTGAACACCACCTCGGTCGAGCGGGCGCCGACGAGCTGCGCAGCGCGCGCGAGGATGCTGATGAGGGCCCGCATCGCGAACGGGGCCCCGACGATCACGTTCCCGCTGAGCGCGTGCCCGCGCCCCCACTCCGCAACATACTTCCGGCTGTCGGGCGGCAGGCTGAACCCGGGGCCGACGATGGTCACAAGGTACACGCTGCCAAGCCGCGCCGAGGTCTGTTCACACAAGCCAAGAAGCTCCGTCAGCTCTGCGAGGAGCAGCGGTCCGCTCACGTACGCAAGCAGCACATCGTCCTCGACGACGAGGCGATGGGCGCCGATCTGAATCTGCATTATTTATAAATGTTACCACGCAGATTTTTACCCCGCGCAAGTGCGGTCGCGCGCCCGCTGCTGCCGTCGGACCGCCGCTCGATCCGCCCGGCGCCAGCGCTTGACAGCGGCAAGTGTAGGCACTAGCGTCGATAATAGGTCATAAAGCGAAGGCTGGACGATGCCTCAGACTGGCAAACTGCGAATCTTGATCGTTGAAGACTCTGTAGACACGGCGGAAATCCTCTGTCTCATCCTTCAGCGCTCTGAGCATGAAGTCCACTGCGCCTATGACGGTCCAGCTGCCATCGAGCTCGCCAGACAGAAAGAGCTCGACGTAGTGCTGCTTGATATTGGACTTCCGCACATGGACGGCTACGAGGTGGCGCAGAAGCTGCGCCAGGGTCCGGGCGGCGCGCAGCTGCAGCTCGTCGCCATCACCGGCTACGGCGGCGCCGAGGAGATCCAGCGCATCCGCGCCGCCGGCTGCGATCACTACCTGCGCAAGCCTATAGCTCTGGCCGACCTCAAGGCCCTGCTCAGCTCCGCGCTGGCGAAAAAGACCGGCGCGCCGGTAGCGGCGGCGCAGATTCCCATCGCCAAGCCCCAGACCGCCTAGCAGCCGGGCTCCGAGCTCGTGGTCGCGGGGGCCGGCTCGCGCGGGAGCTGGATGCGGAACGCCGTGCCGGCGGACTCAGTCGAGCTTACTTCGATGGCCCCGCCGTGCGCCAGGAGGAGCTGGTGGACGATGTAAAGGCCCAGCCCCAGCCCCTCGGAGCGCGCCGCCCGATCCTTGTGTGACTGAAACGGATCGAACAGGTAGGGCAGGACCTCGGCGTCGATCGTGCCGCCGTTGTGGACCTCGATCGTGGCGTGTTCTTCGGCGCCCTGGACGCGCACCGTGACCGGCGCGTGCGCGGCGCCGTGGCGGATGGCGTTGCCGATGAGGTTGGACAGGATCTGCGCCAGCCGCCCGGCGTCCCAGCTGCCGGTGACCGCGCCGTCGTGCACAAGGTGAATCGACCGCTCGGGGCTTGCCGCCTCGAACTCGGCGATGACCTTGCGGATGATCGGCAGGGCGTCGACCGGCTGGCGCTCGATCGGGATGCCGCTGCCAAGGCGCGCGCGCGACAGATCGAACAGGTCGAGGATCATCCGCGACATGCGCCGCCCGCTCGTCTGCAGGATCTCCAGCGGGCGGCGGACCGCGGCCTCCTTGGCGGTCAGGCGGATAAGCTCGGTCGCCATCATCATCGCGTTTAGGGGGTTTCGCAGCTCGTGACCCACCGCGGCAACGAACATCTCGTTGAGCCGCAGCGTCTCGGCGAGCTGCTGCCGCTGGCGGTGCAGCTGGAAGAACGTCTCGGTCTTGTGCCACAGGATCTGCGAGTTGATGGGCTTGACCAGGAAGTCCACCGCGCCGGCGTCGTAGCCGCGGAACTCGCGGTGCTGCTCCTGCGGGGCGGCGGTGATGAAGATGATCGGGATGTGGCGCGAGCGCTCGACGCCGCGCATGAACTCGGCGAGCGCGAAGCCGTCCATATCGGGCATCTGGACATCGAGCAGCGCCAGGGCCACGTCATGGGTGAGCAGGAGCTCGAGCGCCTCGTCCCCCGACCGCGCCTTGAGGATGCGCAGACCGTCGCGGCGGAGCAGCGCCTCCAGGGCCAGCAGGTTCTCTTCCCGATCGTCGACGAGCAGGAAGTTGACGGGCGGGGTCTGGGGTCGGTTCATCATGGGTTCATTAAGGGTTGCGCTCGCGCCGCAGAGGATAGCCGCCGCGCCGGGCCGGCGGCAAGGCCCGTGACCTCACTTGGGCAGCCACACGCGCAGGAGGGACAGCAGGCGCTCGACGTTTAGCGGCTTGGCGATGTAGTCGCTGGCGCCCGCCTGCCGGCAGCGCTCCTGATCATCGATCATCGCCTTGGCGGTCAGGGCGATGATCGGCAGCTTGGCCCACTTGGGATTTTTGCGGATCTCGCGGGTGGCGGTGATGCCGTCCATCTCGGGCATCATGATGTCCATCAGCACCAGGTTGATGTCGGCGGTGCGCCCCAGGACCTCCAGCGCCTCGCGGCCGTTGCGGGCGATGACCACCGCGGCGCCGCGCGGCTCAAGGAGGCTGGTGATGGCGAAGATGCTGCGCACGTCGTCCTCGACGACCAGGATCTTGCGGCCCTCGAAGACCGCCTCGCGGCTGCGCACCTGCGAGAGCATGCGCTGGTGGGTCGGCGGCAGCTCGGCCTCCACCTGGTGCAGGAACAGGGTGACCTCGTCGAGCAGCCGCTCGGGCGAGCGCGCCCCCTTGACGATGATCGAGCTGGAGTAGCGGCGCAGGCGCTGCTCCTCGTCGGGGCTGAGCTTGCGGCCGGTGTAGACGATGACCGGCGGGAAGGTGCAGCTCTGGTCGGTCGCCATGCGCTCCAGCAGATCGAAGCCCGAGCCGTCGGGGAACTTCAGATCGGTGACCACGCAGTCGAACGAGCGGCTGGACAGCGCCGCCAGCGCTGCGGCCACCGTGCCCACGGTCAGGAGCTCGACGTCGCCGCCGCCCAGCAGCTTGTCCAGGCTCTGGCGCTGCTGCTCGTCCGCCTCGACGATGAGCAGCCGACGCAGGCGCCGGGCGAGCCGCTCCTCGAGCTTGCGGAAGGCGCGCTCCAGCTCTTCGCGCTTGGCGGGCTTTAAGACATAGCCGATGGCCCCCATGGACAGCGCCAGCTGCGTGTAGTCGGCGACGGAGATCACGTGCACGGGTAGATGCCGCAGGGTCGAGCTCTGCTTCAGCCGGTCGAGCACCGACAGGCCCGGCGAGTCGGGCAGGTTCATGTCGAGCACGATCGCGCTCGGCACGTGCTGCGCCGCCAGCGCCAGCCCCGAGTCGGCATCGTGCGCGACCAGGCACTGGAACCCGAGCTCGTGCGCCATGTCGCGCAGGATCCGCGCGAAGTGGACATCGTCCTCGATGATAAGGACGCGCAGG
>DAOMZC010000314.1:0-7120 GCA_035437965.1 Pseudomonadota bacterium | reverse complement strand
TGGCGAAGCACAAGGGCGGTCGCCCGTGGACCTTCGGCCAGTACGTGGTGCGTCCGGGGTCGGCGTACCAGATTCCGCGCCCGGCCCCCAATGCTCTTGTCATCGACTACGGTCCCGGCGGCAACGGGCGCTTGAGCGCGCTCTCGCGCATGCGCGATCCCATCGTGGCGGTAAACCCGGGCAGCGCAGAGCTCCTGCTTGGCTGGTCCTACCTCGACCTCTTTGGGCTGCAGGTCCCGACGCCGAGCTTCTTCGCGCTGACGCGTGAGGGGCCGATCTCGTATGTTCCGGCGCGCCTTGCCCAAGGGGCCGGTGAGCGGACGGCGCGCCCGCAGCTTCCGCGCTAGCGTCGGTGCGGCTCGCCGGGCCCGGAGACCGCGGCCGCGGAAGGGGTGGGGCGGTCGCGTGGGGTTGTGCTCAAGCGACGGTTCGTTGATAAGTTGCCGCGCATGAGAACCTGCATGTTGCTGCGGCCGTTTGGCTCTTGTCGTGCACCAGCTCTCTGCCCGCGGTTTCCGAGGCTCCGGAGACCCTCGTGGATCTGGGAGCGCCGCGGCCTCGGGATCTGACCGCGGAGCGCGACCTGGCGGCGCCGCCCGCGGATCTGGCTGCGGCACCCGGACCCGAGGAGTGCCCGCTGCCGCCGATGACCGCCTTGTCCCCGGGCGGGCTCCCGCCCAACCCCTACGGCCCGCTGCCCATGGCCGACGCCTGCGTGCGCCGCCGCCATGACGCGATCATCATTCTCGGCTGTCCAAACGAGACCAGCGGTGCCCGGCCGCGTGTCGACCAAGGTGCAGCGCGGCGCGGCCGGGGAACGCGGGAAAGTACATTCAGCGGTTGAAGAGAGCCGCGCTCTCAATCGGTCCGCGGCACCGTGTGGCGGCGCGCCCCGTCCCAGAGCCGCGCCCAACTGCTGGTCTACGCCGCCCAGAAGGGCCAGCGCGATACCGTCGAGCGCCTGCTCAGCACTCGGGTGCCCGTCGACAGCCGCGAGCCCCGCTTCTGCCATACGCCGCTCATCGCCGCCGCCAGCGCCGGACACTCGGAAGTGGTTCGCGTTCTTCTAGCGGCCGGGGCGAGCCGTGAGCTGACGGACAGCTACGGGGTGACCGCGCTCGGGTATGCGGCATTCCCGCGCGACAATCGGCAGAAATCCTGCGAGTGTGCCCAGCTCCTGCGCCAGGCCGGGGCCAAAGAGCCGGCCCAGCCGTTTGGTCAGGTCTCGTTTGACTTCCCGGCGCCCCGACGGTGCCCGCGGTAGCCTGGGGTCAGGCGCTGACGCCCTGCCGCCAGCCGACCCCGGCTTGTTACCGCCCGGCGTCCAGCCCCCGCCTACGCACCGTCCGACTCCACCGACTTGCGTCCGGCCCCGACCTCTCCGCCGTCCGACCCCACCGGCCTGCGTTCAGCCCCTGCCTACCCGGCGGCAAGCGAGGCGCGCGTTGCGCAGCCCCGCGGCGGGCTGGAAGAGCCACCGCCCCCGCGACCGGTCGCACCGCCGCCGCGCCTCCCTGCGCTGCCGCCGGGTCAGACAACCCGTCTGGGAATCGGTCCCCCGCCGCCCGAGGTCATCCACCCGCACCAAGCAGGAGGCGCAGCAGATACAAGCCGGGAGAGTACGGTGCCGCCTGCCGCGACCGCGCCCGACGCGCCCCGGCAGATTCCGGCCAGATAGCAGGCGGCCGCGCGGACCTTATATCTCCGCGCCGTGGTTCCGGGCGTCACGGCGCGCGACTCACCGGCGCTGGCTTTGTGATGGTCGCGCGGTCTGGAGTATGGCGACTTCCCCCGTCCGGGCCAGCGCAGAGGCGATGCCGATATTCAGGGCGCTGCGGATTTCAATCGCTCCCATGTCAGTGCCCAGATCGACCAGGGAGCGGGCAACTAGCGGACGGATGCCGGTGAGGATGACGTGGGTGCCGAGCAGCCGCAGCGCCGCCGCCAGCTTGGCCAGGCTGGTGGCAACGCCACCCTCGACCATCTGCACGCCGGTGATGTCGATGATCACCACCTTGGCGCGGCTGGCCTGCGCGCCGGCGAGCGAGGTCTCCAGCATCTGGTCGGCACGCAGCGGGTCGATGGTGCCGATGAGCGGCATGACCATGACGTGATCGCTGATCGGAATGAGCGGTGTCGACAGCTCAGAGAGCCGGCGCTCTTGCGCCTGGATGATCTGGTCCTGCATCCGCGCATGCGCCTCCTGCATCTGCGCGCGGGACTCGAGCTCACCTTCGAGGCGCTCTTTGGCGGCCTGGAGCTGCTCATTGGAGTGTTTCAGATCGGCGCTCACCGCCTGCACGTTGGCGTACAGAAGCGCGTTCTCCACGGCGATCGCAGCAAGCGCCGACAGCGCCGTAAGAAGCTCGACGCGGGCCCTGGGAAAGGCATCGGAGATGGCGTTGTTCTCCAAGTGCAGGACGCCGGCCACCCGCCCTTGATGCATCAAGGGGAGGGTCAGGATCGACTTCGGCCGGTGCTGCACGATGTACGGATCTTCGCCGAAGCGGGGGTCGCGCTCAGGCGCGGCGAGAACCAGCGCCTCCATGGTCCGGGCGACATACTGGATGACGGTGAGCGGCAGGGTCGTCGACCCCGCGATCGGCTCGTCGAGACCCACCGTCACCCGCTCCGGGTTCACCGTGGCCGTGGCCACCAGGAAAAGGTGCCCGTCACGCTGGAGGATGAGCGCTCCTGCCGGCGCGCCAGCGCTGGCGATGACGATCCGCATCATCCGGTCGAACAGACGATCGAGGACGATTTCGCTGCCCAGCGCCTGCGCGACCTTGAGCACTGCCGCCATGTCCAGGGCGCTGCCGGCCATCATGCGGGTATCGTTGGCCGGGATGGAGCTTGGTGCGCCATTGTCATGGACCGTCCGCGCCTCTTCCATCCTGGCAGCGGGAAGCAAATCCGCGTAGCGCTGGTGCAGCTCCGCGACCTTGGGCGTCGCCCCCCAGCGGCTGTAGTCGTAGCAGGCCTCGGCCAAGTAGACGCGCGCGAGCTTGCTGCGCCGCCGAGAAAGGTAGAACTTGGCGCATAGCTCGTTCGCCAGTGCCTCGTGCTGCTGAAAGCCATGCTGGTGTGCCATGTCGATCGCCTGATCGTAGAGCTCCGCGGCGCGGGTGTTGTCTCCTTGGAGGCGCGCCAGCTCCGCTGCAATGAGGGTATGGCGGTGCGCTTCATTGGCCGGGCAGTACGCGGCGAGCGCGGCGATCCGCGTCTGGTACTCGCTGATCGCGGCGTAGAGGCGCTCCTGCTCTGGCCGATCCACAGCCGGGTAGCGCGCGGCCATGGCCAGGCTCGCCCAGAAGTACAGATCCAGCTGCCAGTAGACGCCGAGTACGCTGCTTGCCGTCTCTTCCGCGCACCTGGCTGCCGCCAGTGCGCTTTCAATCTCTCCATATAGGAACGAGATCTCAAGCTTGTGCAGATGATACAGGAAAATGGCTGAGAGCTCTCCTTTACTCTTGGCGGCCTCCAGCCATGCGACGTCACCGAACGTGTCATCGCAGAGCGTGGAGCGTCCGTGCGTCCGGCCGCGCAGGCATGCGACCGTCTGGCGCATCACCTCCAAGAATCCGCGCGCGACCTTCTCCTGCGTGCGGTTCAGGATGGCTGTGCTCTTGTGGATCTCTGCCTCAACGGACTCCAGGGCGTCGCCGCGTTCATAGCACGCGACCGGCAGATGACCGGCCGCATGGGAGGCATACATGAAGTCTCCGTATTCCATGCCCGCCTCCTGCGCCCGCCGGAGACAATCCACCACCGCGCCAAGAGGCTCCGCGAAGCCGATGCTGAGCCCGAGCATGAACGTACATTTGGCTTCCAGGTCCGGGGCGGAGAGCTTGCGCAGCAGCTTCTTAACCAGGTGGACCAGGCGATTGGCCTCTTCAATTCGTCCGAGCACGCCGCGGATGAAGAAGCAGTGCATCACGTAGCCCCAGACGGAGTAGATCGAGTTGCCCTGCGATAGCGCAATCACCAGCAGCTTGCTGGAGATAATCGCCGCCAAGCGGGGATCGATCCAGTAGGCAATCGGCATCATCGTCACGAGCAGCTTGGACGCGAGCTCCTGGCCCGCTGGACGGATCGGCAGCTCGGAAAGAGTCTCGATGGGCCGCTTGGCGAAGTGCTCGTCGATAATCTGCAGCTCGCGCGCGATCTCCTCCTGGAACTGCTCGGGCGCCTCCGGCAGGGTGACGCCCAGCAGGTGCAGGGCCGCGCGTCCTGCGGCCAGGCCCTCTGGGAAGCGGCCGAGCATCATGCACAGCGCGATGCGTAGATTGTAGGCATGGATGCGCTCTTCGTTCGATCGCGCCTGGGCAAGGAGGAAGGCAATCTCGCGGTCGGCCTCATCGTGGCGGCCTGCCAGATAGAAGCACTCGGCCCGCTCATGGTACAACGTGTAGGCAAGATCATCGAGCGCCTCCCGGCTCAAAAGACCGAGCGTCGCGACTCCGGCATCCAGGAAGCTCGCGCCGGCGGAGTAGGCCGCCCGGGCCTTGGCCATGCGCCCAGCCAGAAGGTTCGCCTGCGCCAGCGCGCGGCGCTCAGCGGAGTCCGTGATCAGCGCCGCGCCGAGGTTCCAGTGGTAGACCAGATTAAAGAGCTCCTGGGCAAGGGGCTCGCGCGGAAGCTTCGCATGCAGGATGCGGCCGATGCGCAGGTGTACATCCTGCCTGCGCTCGGGCGCGATGAGCAGATAGGCGGCCTGCTGGACGCGATCGTGCAGGAAGCGATAGGCGGCGTTGATCGTGGTGCCGCTGCTCTCGCCGGGCGCGCTGCTGGGGGTGGGCAGCAAGCGGTAGTCCGTATCCAGCGGAACCACCAGCCCTTCCCGGAGCGCCGCCCAAAGATCAAACGCCACCGCCGCGGGCGGCCGCTCATCGATTTTCGCCAGCCCGGCCAGATCGAAGGAATGACCCATGCATGCAGCCAGGGAGAGGACGCGCTGCGTGCCCGGGTCGAGCTTCTGGAGCTTGCCCGCCATGAACTCGACGACGTTGTCCGTGATCTGCGCCGCCGCGATGCGTGCCGGGTCCCAGGTCCAGCGGCCGGTGTCGCTGTCGCGAAAAAGGAGTCCATCTTTGTGCCAGCTGACCAGGAGCTGGTTGAGAAAGAACGGATTGCCGTGTGTCTTGGCGAACAGCTCCTGCGCAAGCCAGTCGAGCCGGGCGTCGGCCGCGTCAGTGCCGCCGAGCGTATCGGCGACCAGCGCCCGCACACTCGGCGGATCGAGCGCAGCCAGCGTGATCTCGGTCGGCGTGAGTCCCGCATTGGCAAGCTCGCGCAAGGTATCGCGGAGCGGATGCGCCGCGTCCACTTCATGGTCGCGATAGGCGCCGATCACGAGCAGGTGGCCGCCCGCCGGATCCGTGAGCAGGAACTGCAGGAACAAGAGCGAGGCGGGGTCGGCCCACTGCAGATCGTCAAGAAACAGGATCAGCGGATGCCCTGGCGTGCAAAATACGCGGACGAAGGACTGAAGGACGGCCCCCAGGCGGTTGCGCGCCTCGGTCGGCTCAAGCGGGGCGACCGCCGGCTGGGGGCCGATGATGAGTGCCAGTTCGGGGAGCAGATCCATCAAGACGCCCCCGCGCACGCCGAGCGCCGCGAGGAGCTCGGTCCGCCAGGCCGCCAGCGCCGCCGGCGATTCTGTAAGGAGCTGGCGGATGAGATCCCGGAAGGCCTGGATGAAGGCCGTAAAGGGTACGCTGCGGTGCAGCTGCTCGAACTTGCCCGCGATGAACTCGCCGCCGCGCCGCGCAATCGCCTTGTGAATCTCATGGACCAGCGCCGACTTGCCGACCCCCGCGTGGCCGGCCACAAGGAGCAGCGCGCGCTGCCCCGCGGCGGCCTGTTCGAAGGACGCCAGCAGCGCCGCCAGCTGAGACTCACGCCCATAGAGCTTCTGCGGGATCGAAAGGACGTTCCCTTTGTCTTCATGGCATAGGGGAAACGGCGCGATGGTCCCCTCTCTGTCCAGACGCTCGAGGCATTTCCCCAGATCCACGGCAAGTCCTGCAGCGCGCTGGTAGCGATCCTCTGGAGCCTTTTCAAGAAGCCGCATCACCACGTCGGAGATGACCTTGGGGAGCGCGGGGACGAGTTCGCAGGGCGGTAGCGGATTCCTGGCGAGATGGCTGTGGACCAGCTCCATCGGATCTTCGTTCTCGAACGGGAGGCGACCGGTCAGCATCTCATACAGGGTGACTCCCAGTGAATAGAGATCGGCACGGTGATCGATGCCGCGATTCATACGGCCGGTCTGCTCTGGGGAGATATAGGCGAGCGTCCCTTCGAGCGCATCGGGCCGCACGAGCCGCGGGATCTCCTGACCAAGGCGGGTCGCGAGGCCGAAATCGAGCAGCTTTACCTGACCGGTCGCGACATTGCAGACGATGTTGTGGGGCTTTACATCCTTATGTAGGATCTGCTGCGCATGCAGCTCTGCCAGGGTACTGGCGAGCGCGAGCGCGGTGCGCAACACCGCCCTGAGGTCGTTCCGGAGCGTCGCCAGGACTGCGCTGAGGGACTGTCCGGCGAAGTCTTCCATGACGATCGCCGGGCTGCGCTCCAGACGCTCCAGACCGAAGACCTTGATCACACCCGGCAGGTCGATGCTCGCGAGGATGCGATACTCGTGCTCGATCTGGGCGCATTCGCGTGTAGTGGGATATTCGCCCTGCGGTACTTTGACCAGGACGGGAAGCCGATCTGCGGTCTGGTAGCCCCGCCGGTAGCCTCGATAGATGATGCTCGAAGACGTCTCGCGGAACTTCTCTGTCAATGTATGATTCTGTAGTTCGATCATGCAGACTCACCCTGGGCGGATCTCAGACAATACAAGCGGATCCCTAGGATATCACACCGTCGCACGGGAGGCCCGCAAGAACCGCTCTTTGTAATAAACCGCTGGACGGACGACATCGGCTGGTCCGATGCGATGCGCACGGCCGGCGGGTGAGTCGCAGTGAACGATGCGGCCGATTCTGCTAGCTGGTGCCAACCGCGATGACGGCGGCGTACGTCAGCGCAAGTCGCCCTGTCACGGGCCCTGCGAACCGCCGCGGATCGTTTGACGCGCAGTCTCTCTTAGCGGCTACATTGCCTCCGA
>DAOMZC010000313.1:0-7122 GCA_035437965.1 Pseudomonadota bacterium | reverse complement strand
TCCGCCCGGGTGCCGCAGCTTTGGGTGTTGAAGGCGGCGTCGGCCAGGCCGTCGCGCGGGAAGCGGCGGATTACCTCGGTCAGGCGGCTGCGCACGGCGGCGCGATCACCCGCGCGCATGGCGGCCTCGGCTTCCGCATACAGCGAATCGGCCGTCGCCGCTGCCGCCTCCGCCTTCGGTCGCGGCGCCTCGACAGCCACGGCGCCCTTGTCCGTATTCTTTGCGGGGTCCTTTTCCGCATCCGTTTCCGAGCTTGCCGCTCCGGGAGCGTGGGGCTCGGCGGTCGGGGAGCGCTCCGCTGTCGGACTTGCAGAAGGATCGAGGAGTACGGCGCCGGCCTGGACGAGGGGGGACGCGAGGGGGTGAGCTCGGCTCCCGGGCAGGGCCGGATCACGCGCCGGCTCGCGATGGGCTGCATGGGCCGCCAGCTGTTCAGCCAGGGCGGCGGGGATCTCGGGGCGGGCGACCTCACCGCTGGACCACGACCAGCCGGCGCGCAGCCGCACGGACTGGCCGCGACCCTCCACCACGACCGCGCCGCGGCGGACCGCGACGCGGCTCTGGTCGGCGCCGACCGCCTGGACAGCAAACAACGTCCCGACCACGGTAGTGGTGGCGCCCGGTGAGTGCACGCGCAAGGTGCCGCCCGGGTGGTGCTCGTACTCTCCCACCAGGAGCCCGGACTCCAGCCGCAGGGAGCTCTGCGGCGCGACCGTCTCGACCACCAGCTGCGCCGGACCGATCACGGTCAGCACTGTGTAGCGGTCCACGGACGCCCGCACAACGGCGCCGGCGGGAACCTCCAGGCGACCCTTGATCAGCGCCGCTGTCGGCTCTGCGGCCGGACCCGCGGGGCCGCGAGTCCCCTCTGCAATCAGGCCCGCTGCGCCGCGAATACCCTCTGCGGCCGGACCCGCGGGGCTGCGCACACCTTCTGCAATCGGACCCGTTGCGCCGCGAACACCCTCTGCAATCGGGCCCGCGTGGCTGCGAACACCTTCTGCAATCGGGCCCGTTGCGCTGCGAACACCTTCTGCAATCGGGCCCGCGGGGCTGCGAACACCTTCTGCAATCGGTCCCTCTGCGCTGCGAACATTCTCTGCGATCGGGCCCGTGGCGCCGTGAACACCGTGCGCGGTCGGACCCGCTGCTGGCACGCTGACTGCGGCAGCGATTGCAGGCGGCGGGGTCGCTTGCAATCGTGAAGCCTGGGTCGGCCCTCTATGCCCGTGTCCAGACAGAATCAGCAGCGCCGCCGCGGCTGCCGCCAGGCCGGCCGCCACCGCCACTTTGACAAAGGAGGAACCGGCAGCGCGGCGCTTCCGTTGGGAGTTGTGAGTCGCCAGCTCATCGATGGCGAGCGCGAGCCGGGCGGTCACCCGAGCGCGCGCGATGTCATCCAGGCCGGGCCCGGCGGCGGACCGCACCGCCCCGGCTGCGGCCTCGATGCGCCCGAGATAGGCGCGGCAGTCCGCGCAGCGCGAGCGGTGAGCGGTGATCCGCGCCAGAGCAAGCGCATCGGACAGCGGCGCCGCGACTGCATCGCGTGCCTCCTGACAGGCGGCTCTCGTCCTCATGGAGTCTCCTTGGCCGGGTAGCGGCAGAGCGCCTGGACACGCTGCGCCGGGTCGCCAGGCTCCGCGCTCTCGCCTTGCGCTGCGCCTCCCCGCTTCCGCTCTTCCCGCTCGTACATCGCGACGAGCTCGCGCTGGGCGTGCTTGACGCGCTGCCCGACCGCGGGCGCGCGCGCTCCCACGATCTCGGCAATCTCTTCCAAAGAGAGTCCCTCGACTACCCGCAGGACGAAGGCAATCCGCTTCTTGGGATTGAGCCGCCCGAGCAAGGTCAGCGCCAGCTCCACCTGCTGCCGCTGGCGCGCCGCCGCCTCCGGCGAGAGACCGGGCGCCATGAGGAGCTCGAGGTCCTCGGCCCTGAGCTGGCTCTGGGTCCGCCGACCGCGGCGGCGCAGGTGCTCGTAGGCGACGTTGACGATGATGCGATACAGCCAGGTCGAAAACGCCGCGTCGCCGCGAAACGACGAGATGGCGCGGAACACATCCAGGAACACCTGCTGCAGCAGATCCTCGCGCTCCGGATCGGGACCGACCAGGTGGGACAGCCGCCGGTGGACGGCGTCGACGTGGCGGCGATAAAGCTCGGTGAAGGCGTGGCGGTCGCCGCGCGTCGCGCGATCGATCAGCGTCTGATCGATCAGCGCTTGATCGATGCGCGCGCGATCCGGCTCGGCGGCTGCCCGCTGCGGGCTCTGCGCCGACCACGCGCGGTCACCCAGCGCGAAGGAAAACCAGCTTGCCGAGAGTACGGCTGCTTGGGAGCTCATCGGACTGACCTCAGCGCGAGCCCGGCCCCCAGCCAGGCGGTCACGGGCGCGGTGGCAAAGACCGGCTGCCCGCCGGCCAGGAACTCGGAGCGCGTGGCGAACAGATCGACCCCCAGGGCAATGACCGTCAACAGGCGCGGCGCCAGCGGCAGGTAGGCGAGCAGCGCCGCCCCACCGCCGGCGAGCACCCCGGCGTGCTCCGCCGGACCCGCGGCCGCCGCAGCGCGCAGCCAGTAGGGGACCACGACCGCGGACAGCCGGACTTCCAGCGGCAGGCGCTGCCAGCGATACGCCGGCCCGCTGCGTAGCGGCAGCTCTTGAAGATCGAGATCGACCTCGTGCAGCCGGGCCTTCGGGCTGCCGCCGTAGCCTACATCGATCGTCCAGCGCAGCCCGCGGTACACCCGCAGCGAGCCGCCAAGCCCGCCGGTCGCCAGCACCGGATTTTCAGCGGCTCCGAGCCCGATCGTCGGATAAAAGAGAAAGATGATGCGCGGCGGTGGCAGGCCAGAGACGCTGGCGAGTCCCACGGGGAGCGGCGGCGCGGCCTGTTGCGCAATCAGATCGATCACCGCCAGCGCCACCCAGCGGGCCGCGGAGCCGCCGCGGCGCTCGCCCAGGTAGAC
Source organism: Pseudomonadota bacterium (assembly GCA_035437965.1). Lineage (GTDB taxonomy): Bacteria > Myxococcota_A > Polyangia > Palsa-1104 > JAEUJZ01 > CALFML01. The sequence continues at coordinate 4,155 of DAOMZC010000313.1, read as the reverse complement.
CGCCCGCCGCCGCTCGCCCAGGCTCACCTCGACCATGCCATCGCCGGCAGCGCGGACGGCCGCGGTGTAGCCCGCGGCGGCGCTATCAGAGATGCGCAGCGCCAGCGCCGCGGCGAGGTCCTCCCGGGTGAACGGCAGCTCCGCCGCGCAGAGCAGCTGCAGCGGTGGCCCCGCCGCCCGCTCTGCCGCCGCGTGGCGGGACGCGATCGTTGCCCAGAACAGCGCCGTACACAAGGCCGACTGGAGCGTTCTTACACTTCGGGTTGGGAGACACACATTCCATTAGTCTGCGGATCGGCAGCGAAACAAAAAAGTTTTTACGAAATTGTTGTTCCCCCCATCCAAGGCCTTGAACGTCCCACGAAGGAGACAGTCATGCCCACCCAGAAGATTGTACGTTGCTCCCTGTTTCTTGTTGGTCTCTTCCTGGTTGCCTGCTCTGGCGCGCCGCCCGCTGCGACCGACGTGACCGCAGAGCGCGAGCAGGCGATCACCAGGCTCGCCTGCAGCGCCACCGCGGACTGCAGCGCGCGCGGCGGCGCCTGCCAGGCCAGCGTCTGCCGCGCCGCCAACGAGTGCGCCAGCGACTCCGACTGCGCCGTCGGCACCACCTGCGTCGAAGACCAGAACTTCGGCGGCCTGTGCGCGGAGAATGAGGAGCTGCTACCGGCGCCGCTGCCCCTGTCGCCGTGCGGCGCGGCCGGCCTCTGTCCGCCCGGCCAGCTCTGCGCCGCCGACGGCACCTGCCGGCCGGCGCGCGGCTGCAAGACCGACAAGGACTGCCGCAAAGGCAAGGTCTGTAACCCGGCGACCGGCCACTGCAGCGCCCCGCCGCCGCGCTGCAATGTCAACTCGGACTGCGCGACCGGCCAGGTCTGCGACGCGGCGACCGGCCACTGCGTCCCCAAGCCGTGCATCCCCCGCCCGGATGGGAGCTGCTGTGCTCCGACCACGGGCCCCTGCCCGGCCCGGTCCTGCACCACCGACGCCGACTGCCCGAGTACCTTGCGCTGCAGCCAGCCGGATCCCTCCGATCCTCACAAGGTCTGCGTTCTCCGGTAGTCCGGGGCGGCGCCTGCAGTATGCTGCGGCACCCTTATCGAGAGGATGCCATGAAAACAGAACCGCAGCGCGCGCAGTCCCTGGCTTGCCTTGGCCTTGCTTCCATCCTGTCCGCCGCCCTCACCCTGGGCGGCGGCTGCGACGAGAGCTCACCCCCGCTGAGCCCGCCCCCGCCGACCACCCAGCCGCCGAGTCCCCCGCCGCCCGAAGATCCGCTTACCGATCTGGATCGCTACGTAAAGAGCAAAGACCCAACCTATTCCTGGAGCCTGCGGCAGACAGTCCCGGGCGCCGGCTACACCACCTACCTCATCGACATGAAGTCGGTCACCTGGCGCAGCCCGACCGAGGTCGATCGCACCGAGTGGCAGCACAACCTGGCGATCGTCAAGCCGGACAACCCGACTCCGGGGCCGAGCATGCTGCTCATCTCGGGCGGCAGTAATAGCGGCACGCCGCCGACCGCGGCGCCGACGCTGGCGGTGCAGCTCGCCAAGGGCACCGGACGCATCGTCGTGAACCTTGGCCAGGTGCCGAACCAGCCGCTCACTTTCGCCAACCACGATGGCATGCCCCATACAGAGGACGGCATCATCGCGTTTTCGTGGGCCCAGGTCATGAAGACCAGCGATCCCACGTGGTCGGCGCGCTTCCCGATGGTCAAGAGCGCGGTGCTCGCCATGGACACGGCGCAAGAGTTCATGCGCAGCGGCGCCGGCGGCGGCATTCAGCTCGACAAGTTCGTGGTCGCCGGGGCCTCCAAGCGCGGCTGGACGACCTGGCTGACCGCGGCCGTCGATGCGCGCGTGGTCGGCGCGGTGCCGATCGTCATCGATGTACTCAACGTCGAGAAGTTCATGGTCCAGCACTTCGAGAGCTACGGCTTCTGGGCCAACAGCCTGTACGACTACTTCTACAACCACATCACCGAGCACATAGGGCAAAAGGATCTGACCTTCATGCTCGCGAACGAGGACCCATACCTTTTCCGCAAGCGCCTGACCATGCCCAAGTACATGGTCAACGCCAGCGGCGATCAGTTCTTTTTGCCCGACGGCTCGCAGAACTACTTCGATGATCTGCCGGGCGAAAAGTACCTGCGCTACGTTCCCAATGCCGATCACTCGCTAAACGGAACCGACGCGTTCGATGGCGTCGCCGCCTACCTCCAGAGCCTTGATGATGCCGCGCCGCGGCCGCGCTTTTCCTGGAAGTTTGAAGGGAGTGAGACGCTGCGCGTACAGACCCTGGACAAGCCGGAGAAGGTCGTGCTGTGGCAGGCCACCAATCCCCTGGCGCGCGACTTCCGGGTCGAGAAGATCGGCAAGGTCTGGCAGGGCAGCGAGCTCACGGATCAAGGCAGCGGTCAAGGCGGCGGCGTCTACGTGGGGACGGTCGCCACCCCGGCCAAGGGCTACAGCGCCTTCTTCATCGAGCTGACCTTCGCCAACGCCCCGCGCCTGCCGCTCAAGTTCACCACCCAGGTGCGCGTGCTCCCCGAGGCTCGCCCGTTCGCCGGGCAGGATCCGCGGGCGGGGCAGCTGGAAAAGTAGCGGCGAAGCGGGCGGCGCGCAGTGTGATGCGGGCGCGGGTCGGCCGAGTGCGTCCAGCTCGTCCGCGCGCTGGATGAAATCGTCCAGGTTGTCGCCCGCTGGTCTCGCAAGTCCGGCGGTTCTCGCGCGCCTCGCTGCGGCCTGCCGCTTGCTTGGGGTATGGTCCCAGCAGCAGCAAGAGCCCCCCGCATCCTTTGGGCGGGCTCGCGCTGTGCAAAGGAGGCAGTCTTGTTCAGATCACTGCTTGTGGGAACCACTCTCGTACTGCTCGCCGCGCAGAGCGGCGGGTGCCAGCGCTGTCCGCCCAACGCCTTTGACTGTAACTGGCCGCCGCCCCCTCTTGATGCCGGGACGGACGATATCAAGAAAGTCATCCCCCCCACCATTCCCGGCTGTGTCGGGTCCTGCCAGGTCGACCCCCAGTGCCCGGTCGGCTACTCGACCAAGGTCAGCGGGACGGTGACGATTCCCGCCGGCACCTTGCCGCTGCCCGGGGTCCAGGTCGCCATCCCGACCGGCAGCTCGCTGCCGCTGCCGCCGGGGACGGGACCGACCTGCGCTCCGGCCGGGAGTCCGGAGCTGTCGACCTTCACGACCAGCACCGACATTTACGGCCACTTCGATCTGTTCGACATTCCATCGGGAGACAACATCCCGCTCGTCATCCGGGTCGGCAAGTGGCAGCGGATCATCACGCTGCCGAAGATCGCTCCATGCACGCGCACCGTGCTGCCGGCCGAGCAGACCCGCCTGCCGCGCAATCAGCTCGAGGGCAGCATTCCGCAGCTCGCCGTCTCGACGGGCGGCGAGGACGCGCTGGAGTGCCTGCTGCGCAGCCCGAAGCTCGGTCTTGACGACGCCGAGTTTACCGCGGCAACCGGGACCGGCCGGGTTCACCTGTACGCCGGCGCCAGCGGGGCCAATAGCTTCACCGCCGCCCTGGGTGGCGCCAGCTTCGGCGCCGCGCAGCCGCTTCCCGCCAAGAGCTGGTACGACGACATCACCAACTGGAGTAAGTACGATGCAGTCCTGCTCTCCTGCGAAGGCGCCGAGTACATGAACTACAAGAGCCCCCAGGCGCTGCAAAATATGGAGAGGTACCTGGGCGCCGGCGGGCGCGTACTGGCCACCCACTTTCACAGCGGCTGGCTCAAGAACGCGCAGCCCCCGCAGACGCTGCAGAGCGTGGCCACCTTCGGCGCGTCCACGGGGCCCGATCCGGTTACCGACACCATCGACCTGAGCCCCAATATGGGAGGTCCGCTGGCCAGCTGGCTGAGCCAGGACACGGTCCTGGGCTCGACGACCGCCGGGCAGCTTTTGGTAAGGCGACCAGGGTATTCGATCACCGGAATCAACAGCGACCTGACGCAGCGGTGGATTTCCTATCAGCCGGCCACCGGCCCCGCGGTTGCGCAGGTCTTCTCGTTCGTGGCCCCTGTGGGTGTGTCCCCGGTCAGGCAGTGCGGCAGGATGCTGTTCAGCGATATCCACGCCACCTCCGGCCCGAGCGGCGACTCGTCTGCTGCTGGGACTCCGT
>DAOMZC010000312.1:0-7129 GCA_035437965.1 Pseudomonadota bacterium | reverse complement strand
CCCGACCTCGACGAGGAGGCCGGTCGCCGCGAGGCCGCCGACCCGTTCCCCGGGCGCTTCGCCGCCCCGCCGCCGCGCCCATACTACTAGCCTCGACGGCGCCCCTGGGAGCCCGGCCGCTACTGCTACAATGGCGCGAACTACGGGTTGTCCCCTGAGGTCGTCGGTAATGCCCCCGCTGTCGATCGTCCTGCGCTTCGTCTTGCTCATCTCCATCGCCACGCTGGTCATGGCGGGCCTTCACTATTACGTGTACACCCGCCTCGGGCGCCACCTGCTGCTCGGCCCGGCGGAGCTGCGGCTTTTGAAGTACGTGCTCATCGCGCTGTTCGCGCTGCTGTGGGGGGCGATCCCGCTGTCCCGGCTGCTGCGGTTTCCAACGACCCGGGGCGTGATGTGGGCGGCCTATATCTGGCTCGGGTCGCTGGTGGTTGCCTCGGTGGCGTTCGCCGGAGGGGATCTGGCGCGGCTGCTGCTGGCGACGCTGGCGCGGCTGTGGCCGCAGGCCGTCGATGCGGAGCGGCGGACGCTGCTCGGGCGCGTCCTGGGGGTGGCGACCCTGGGCACGGCCGGGTCGCTCATCGGCTATGCGCTGTACGAGGGGCTGCGGCAGGTCGCGGTGAAGCGGGTCGCGGTGACGCTGCGCAAGCTGCCCGCCGGGCTGTCGGGGTTCCGCATCGTCCAGCTCACCGACATCCATATCGGGCCGACGATCGACGGGCGCTGGCTGCGCCAGGTGGTCGCGCAGGTCAATGCGCTCAACCCGGACGTCATCGCGATCACCGGCGATCTGGTCGACGGCTCGGTGGCGAACCTGCGCGAGCACGTGGCCCCGATCGGCGAGCTGCGCGCCCGCCACGGCGTCTACTTCGTCACCGGCAACCACGAGTACTATAGCGGCGTCGAGGACTGGCTGGCCGAGCTGCGCCGCCTCGGCGTGCGGGTGCTGCGCAACGAGCGGGTGACGGTCCGCCCGGCCGCCGGCACGGCCCTCGATCTTGTCGGCGTCGATGACTACCACAGCGTGACGTTCCCGGGGCACGGCCCGGAGCTGCCCAAGGCCCTGGCGGGCCGCGACGAGCAGGTGCCGGCGGTGCTGCTCGCGCATCAGCCGGCGGCGATCAGCGAGGCGGCGCAGCTCGGGGTGGATCTGCAGCTGTCGGGGCACACGCACGGCGGCCAGATCTGGCCGTGGGGCATCTTCGTACGCCTGCAGCAGCCCTACATCGCCGGCCTGCACCGCCACGGCGCGACCCAGCTTTACGTAAGCTGCGGAACCGGCTACTGGGGCCCACCGATGCGCCTCTTCGCGCCGGCCGAAATCACCGAGATTACGCTGCGCTCCCCGACCTGAGCGCCGGCTCCAGCAATTCGTTCGCCAGCCATCGGCAATCTACAGGTCAGCTGAGCCGAAGCAGCGCCCGGATTCCCAAAAATTACCAGCAGCGACCGTTACTTGCCGACGGCCAGCGGCCCGTCTACCATGAGCCGGTGAATCTGCGTCGGCTGTTTCGCCATCGGCCCTTCGCGCGGGCCCCGGGTCTGGCCGCCATCGGCCTGCTCGTCGCCGCGCTGTGGCCGGGTCGCGCGGCCGGCTACCCGTACATGAGCCTTCGCCCGGGCGGGCTCTCGCTCAGCGGACCGACCGATGGCCAGCTGGGCGCGCTGCACTTCAACCCGGCGGCGATCCGGCTGTACCCGGGCAGCCAGGTCATGGCGGTGGCGGGGGCGAGCGCCTACCTGGGCGGCTACCAGCGCAGTACGCCGCTGCCGGCCGGCTTCTCGCCCGGCAGCCTGACCCCGACCGCCGCCGAGCCGGCCAACATCGGCTGGGTCAACCCCGACGCCATGGCGGCGGCCAGCTGGGACCTGCGCACCGACGCGGTGACCCTGGGCTTCGGCTTCTACACGCCGCACATGGACTTCAGCGACTTCAGCGGCCGGCAGGGGCGCAGCAGCCCGGACCTGGCGACCCTGCCGACGCGCTACCACCTGGTCTCGGCGCAGACTTATTCGCTGTGGGGCACGGTGGCGGTCGCCCTGCGCCTGCGGCCGTGGTTTTACTTCGGCGGCGCCTTCAACTTCGCCTACGTCCGCAGCCGGCAGTTCTTCTTCCGCGACCTCGATCCGAACGTGCACGACGATTTCACCTGCGGCGGCCCGGCCTCCACCTGCGAGCAGTGGACAGGCCGCATCGCCATCGAGACCGACGTCGCCAACTTCGGCTACGGCTTCTCGGCCGGGGCGCTGTTCGTGCCGCTGGAGGACCGCCTGTTCATCGGCCTGTCCTACGTAAGCCCGCTTTTAACGACCCGCGGCGACGAGGTGGGCCTGGGCGGGCTCCCCGACCGGACGACGTTTCAGGGCGACGACGGCTGCGCCGGCTCGCCGGTCGGGGCGCGGATTACCCGCGGCGACTTTGCCCCAAGCTGCGGCGGCGCCCTCTTGTCGATCGCCTTTCCGCACCTCGTCTACCTTGGGGTGCGCGGGCGGCTGCCGGTCTACTCGTGGGCGCGCCACGCGCCAAGCTCAGTCGAGCTTACCGGCTGGGTGCGGGCGACCATTCCCCCGCGCATCGGCACGGAGCTTAACCTGGAGAGACGAATTTTTCCTCAGGGTCTCCTAGCCTTACCTCTTTCGCTCCAGCCGGCAGTGGCGGTAACATTTGGGGTAAGAGAACATTGGCGTAGGCTTACCCTGGGGGAAGAACTGCTGTATGAGAGCCCGCGTACCGACCCGACTGCGGTGTCGCCGGCAAATCTGGAAGGGCACAAGCTGGACTTCAGCTTCGCCATGCGCCTGCGCGTCCGTCGCCAGCTGTCGCTGGTCATGACCGTGGGCGCGACGTATGTGCTGTTTGCCCCAGATCCCGGAACGCGGTACTCGCCGGGCGACGCGCAGATCTGCCGCGCCGCCGACTACGATATTTCCCTTGTCGCATGCCAACAGACCCAGAACGGGTGGGCAGTGCCGCAAGCCCCGGGAAGCTACCAGCTGGTGATCGCCCACGGAGTCGCCGGCTTCGAGCTTAACTTATGAGAGGGGGCCCATGCACACCCGCTTCACTTCCGAGGTCGATGTTGAGGACACTGCTCGCGCGCCGGTAGGCCGCTCCGTGGTGGCGCTGCGCGGCGCCGCGGCGGTGCTGATGGCGGTGGGCGGCGCGCTCGCCCTGGCCAGCTGCACGACGCCGGGGACCACCGCCGCCGCCTGCCGCACGGTCGTCGACTGTACGGTCAGCAGCGCGCCCATCTGCGACGCCCAGAGCCTGAGCTGCCGCGCCTGCAACCCCATGCAGAGCAGCGACGAGGTCGCCTGCCGCAACGGCCACCCCGGGACGCCGCGCTGCGGGCCGAGCGGCAGCTGCGTCGCCTGCATCGCCAACGCCGACTGCACCGACAAGATCCTCAAGCCGGCGTGCAAAAACTACACTTGCGTCCCGTGCCAGCAGGCCGCCGACTGCCAGAGCTTCATCTGCAACGCCGACAGCACCTGTGCCCAGGTCTCCGACGTGGCATTCGTCAACAACAAGAACGGCAGCTGCATCGGCAGCAGCCACCTGGGCACCGTCGACGATCCGTTCTGCTCGATCCAGGACGCGGTCGACGCGACGATGACCGCGGGCAAGGCGCTGATCAGCGTCGCCGCGTCGTCGCGCGCCTATGATCCGGTGAAGATCAACCAGCCCGGCATCGCCAGTACGATCTTCATCAGCGGCTCCAGCAGCGACACCGGAGCCGTGGTCATCCAGGGCTCGGACCTCGAGCCCGCCTTGTACGTCGCCGCGCCCCCGGGCAAGGCGGTCGCGGTCACCGTGCGCAACGTCGACCTCGTCGGTAGCATCATGAGCACGCGCAGCATCGTCGAGTGCGAGCAGAAGGCCGAGCTGACGATCCTCGGCAGCCGGGTCCGCGACAACGCCTTCAACGGCATCACCTCCAACGACTGCAAGCTGACCCTGGACGCGGTGCGCATCTACGCCACCAGCACCGGGCTCTTGGTCTCGGGCGCGACCTACCCCTACACGATCAGCAACCTCATGAGCTGGAGCAACCGCGTCAGCGGCATCGCCTTCAGCGGCAGCAGCGGCAGCCTGCGGTTCGCCACCGTCTACGGCAACGGCGGCCCGACTAATGGCAAGCCGGCGGGCATCGACTGCGGCGCCGGCCAGAACCCGATCGACTACGCCATCGTCTTCAACAACATTACAAACCGCATGAACGGGACCTCGCTCACCGACCTGCAGCTGAGCGGCTGCAAGCTGAACCAGGTGGTCACCGACGACACCAAGGCCATCGAGGCCGTCTACAAGCAGCAGATCGAGTTCATCAACGCCGCGGGCAGCCCCAGCATGATCGATCTGCGGCTCAAGGCCGACAGCACCATCAACCGCGACTGCTGCATCGACAAGGTCACCGCGGTAAGCGGCATCAGCCACGACATCGACTTCCAGAAGCGGCCTTCCCCGCTCGGCGGCGCCGCCGACATCGGCGCCTTCGAGGTCCAGTAGCAGCGCCGGGCGGCGGCGAAATTTTTGGCGAGCGGGGCAGCGGCTGTGGTAACACCCGGCGGTGCCTGAACCTCAGCTAGCGCGCAGACTCAGTGGGCTCGATGCAGCGGCGCTGCTCGTGGGCAGCATGATTGGCTCGGGCATCTTCATCGCCCCGTCGCTGATGGCCAAGAATATCGGCGCCCCGGGGATTTACCTCGGGCTGTGGGTGCTGGCCGGGGTGTTTACCCTGCTCGGCGCGTTCAGCTATGGGGAGCTCGCGGCGATGATGCCCGAGGCGGGCGGCCAGTACGTGTACCTGCGACGGGCGTTCGGGCCGCTGCCGGGGTTTCTTTACGGCTGGACGCTGTTTCTGGTCATCCAGTCGGGGTTCATCGCCGCGGTGGCCATCGCGTTCGCCAAGTACCTGGGGGTGTTCCTGCCGGCGATTGGCGAGCAGCGGGTGCTCCTGCAGATCCCGCTGGGGGGGATCGGCGGCATCACCATCAACAGCGCGCAGGCGGTGGCAATCGTCGTCATCGCCGTGCTCACGTACATAAACACGCGCGGCGTGGTCGCCGGCGCCAAGGTGCAGAACCTGTTCACCGGGCTGAAGCTCTTGGCGCTGTGGGCGCTGGTGGCGGCGGCGCTGCTGCTCGGCCGCGGGAGCTTCGGCCACTTCCTGCCGCTGTTCAGTACCGAGCTGCCGCGCGCGCACCTGGTCGGCGCGGTGCAGACCGGCTTCCTGGCCGCCCTCGGGGTGGCGGCGAGCAAGGCGCTGTTCTGCTACGACGCCTGGAACACAGTGACCTTCGCCGCCGCCGAGGTGCGCGATCCGGCGCGCAACCTGCCGCGGGCGCTCATCGCCGGCACGCTGGTCACCACGATCACGTACACGCTGGCCGCCGCCGGCTACCTGTACCTGTTTCCCCTCACCGAGATGGCCACCGTGCCGGAGAACCGCATCGCTGCCGAGGCGGCGCGGCTGCTCCTTGGCGACGTCGGCGGGCTGCTGATTGCGGCGGCGATCCTGGTGTCCACGTTCGGCTGCATCAACGGCATGATCCTCGGCGGGGCGCGGGTGCTGTTCGCGATGGCGGCGGACAAGCTGTTCCTGCGGCCGGCAGGGGTGCTGAACCAGCGGCAGGCGCCGGCGAGCGCGCTCATGCTGCTCGGGGCGTGGTCGGCGGTGCTGACGCTGTCGGGGCGCTATGACGACCTTTTGACCTATACGACGTTCGCCTCGCTGCTGTTCAACGCGGCGACCGCGGCGGCGGTGTTCGTCCTGCGGCGGCGGCTGCCCGAGGCGAGCCGGCCGTACAAGGCGCTCGGCTACCCGGTGAGCTCGGCGCTGTTCATCGCGGTGGCGATGTTCTTCGTCGTGTACATCGTCAAGGGAGACCCCAAGAGCTCGCTGTACGGACTCGGGCTGGTGCTGCTCGGGGTGCCGGTGTACTTTGCGATGCAGCGACGGCAGGAGATTGGCAGGTAGGCGGGGCGGCTCGCCTTGCCGGGCGAGCACTTCTATAAGCGCTTAGCTAAGCGGGCAGGGGATCGGTGGACTTCCGCCCGCACTCCTTGCAGCACCCGCTGGCGTCGAGGACGCCGATGCAGCTCGGGTCGCTGCACAGCTGACGGTCGGCGAAATCATCGCCTGGCTCAGCAGCGGCGGTCTCGGCAGCGGCTCTGGGGTCCGGCTCGCCGACGGCCAGTCCCGCCGACATCACGGGTACATCGGCGGTCACCGCTTCCGCTGCGGCTGCGTCCGGATCCGCTGCGGCTGGCGTTCCCTGCTGACCGCAGACCTTGCAGCGCCCGGAGTCATCAAGGACCCCGAGACAGGCCCCGTCGGGGCACAGCGCGCGCTGCTCGGGCTCAAACTCACCGTCAGTATCGAGCGGGTCTCTCATTTAAGGTTCTTGAACAGCGCGGCCAGCTTCTGCTTGGCTTCATCGGCCGACTTGTCCGGCTTCCAGCCTTCGGAGTCCTTGAAGTGGAAGTGGGTGCAGAAGTTCGCCTCGGCGCGGTCGCGGATGAAGGCCGCCTCGGGCTCACGGCACTGGTTGTGAAGGTTGGGCTCGAAGTGGTGGCAGTTCTTGCAGCAGTGCAGATCCGCGCCGCAGTGCGGGCAGGTGTCGCGACGGCCGACCTTGACTCCGACCTTTACTTCGAAAATTTGCTCGTTTCCACAGGAGTGGCAGAAGTACGCCATGGCCAACGATTGTATGCGCCGCCATAAGCCGCAGCAACCTCTGCGTACAAAGGATTGTGCGCGACAGGCCCCAATCACCGTCCCGGCACCCCGCCGCGCCGTTCAAGGAGAACTTCATGTCCGAGCCGCAGCCGCCGTCCGCTTCATCGCCTTCGTCTTCGCCGTCCGCGGGCACCGTCCGCGTCCTGGTCAACGGCGAGCCGCGCCAGCTCGCCGCCGGAGCGACGGTCGGCACCCTCATCGCCGAGCTTGGCTTCACTGCCGGGGCGGTCGCCGTCGAGCGCAACCGCGAAGTGGTGCCGCGCCGCGACCATGACACGACGGCGCTCTTGTCCGGCGATGAGCTGGAGGTGGTGACTTTCGTGGGCGGCGGGTAGCGGGCGGCGCGGCTAGGGCTGGGCCTGCGTGACCGACTCCATCCAGATGAT
>DAOMZC010000311.1:0-7129 GCA_035437965.1 Pseudomonadota bacterium | reverse complement strand
CGAGCCGGCGGGCAAAAGTCCCGATCCCGACCAGCCGGGCTGCCCGCTGCGCGACCTGGACGGCGACGGACTCCCCGACCCCGCCGATCACTGCCCCAGCGAGCCGGCCGGCGCTCGACCCGACCCGGCCCAGCCCGGCTGTCCGCTGCGGGATCAAGACGGCGACGGCGTAGTCGACTCCCTGGATCAGTGCGTAAGCGTGCCGGCCGGACCCGCTCCGTCCGCGCAGCGCCCGGGCTGTCCGGACAAGGACGCGGATTCGGACGGGGTCCTCGACGGCGCCGATCAGTGTCCGAGTGAGCCGGCCGGGCTGCTCCCCGACCCCGACCGCCGCGGCTGTCCGCTTGCCGATCGTGATGGCGACCGCGTGCCCGACCGAATCGACGCCTGCCCGGACAAGCCGGGCGCGCCGGCGCCGAGTCCGAAGAAGAACGGCTGCCCCGGCCTGGTCGAGCTCAAGGCGGGCCGGCTGGTCACTTTGAAGCCGGTGTTCTTCGCGACCAAGAAGGACGTGATCCTGAAGAAGAGCTTCCCGGTTCTCGACGCGGTGGCCGCCGCGCTTGCCCAGCTGCCGCAGCTCGGCCCGGTCGCCATCGAGGGGCACACCGACGACCGCGGCCGCGCCGACTTCAACACCGAGCTGTCGGCGCGGCGGGCGCGCAGCGTGCGCAGCTACCTAATCAAAAAGGGGATCGCCGAGGGCCGGCTGACCGCCCACGGCTACGGCCCGAGCCGGCCGATCGCCGACAACAAGACAAACAAGGGCCGCGCCCAGAACCGCCGCGTCGACTTCGTCCTGCCGCCGGCGCAGTAAAGGAGTCCGCGCTTACGGATAGCGCTCGAGCAGCGGCGTCGGGTGGCTGTGGTCGTCGAGCACCGTGGCGAGGGCGCGGCGGAAGTCCAGGCGCGGGCGCAGGCCCGACAGCACCGCCAGCACGCTCAGGCGCTGGCGCCACAACAAAAGCGCCGCCGGCGGCAGCTCCAGCTGGTGGCTGTGCACCAGCAGCCAGGTCGTCTCGCCGAGGATCTTGACGAAGTCGGCGGTCAGCTCGACCTCGCCGCGCTGCATGAACGGCGAGCCGAGCAGGTTCTCCCAGGTCCTGTAGGTGCTGCTGTTGAACGAGGTCACCGACGGGATGAGGCCCTGCTGGTAGGCCGCGTAGCGCAGCGCCTCGCCGTCGCGGTGATCATCGCCATCCACAGGTCGCGGTCGGCCGCGCGCAGCTTCTCGGGGAGCTCGGCGGTGCAGCCGAAGTCGATGAAGCCCACCCGGGCCTCGCCGCGCGGACCCGGCGCCTCATCGAGGATCAGGTAGTTGCCGGGGTTCGGGTCGGCGTTGACCAGGCCGTGCACCAGGGGGCTTGTGAACGCGAAGCGGAAGATCGTCCGCGCCACCGCCGAGCGCGCCGTCAGGTCGCCCTGGCGGATGACCTCGGGCAGCGAGCGGCCGCGCAGGCGCTCCATGGTCAGCACGCGCGCCGTCGAGCGCTCTTTTACAAGCTTGGGAATGACGATGGTGTCGTCGCCGCTGAACGCGCTGGCGAAGCGGCGCAGGTGGGTCGCCTCGGCCTGATAGTCCACCTCGGCCAAAAGGTGCGTGCGCAGGGCGGCGATCGACTCCGCCGGCAGCGCCCCACCAAGGTCGCCGCCGACGAGCTGCCGCAGCACCCCGCGCGAGTCGAGGTCGTCCTTGAGCGCCGCCGCCACCCCCGGATACTGGACCTTGACCGCCAGCTCGCGGCCGTCCTTATCCTGCGCCGCGTGCACCTGACCGAGCGATGCGGCGGCGAGCGGCGTGTCCTCGAAGCGGGCGAACAGCTCCTCGGGCGGTGCGCCGAGCCCCTCGCGGATGACCTGGCGGACCGCCTGCGGCTCCTCGCCCGGGGCGTGATCCCACAGCCGCGATAGCAGGAGCTGTGCCTCGGGCCCGAGCGCCGCCGCGCCCTGCAGGTAGGCGCGCAGCTGGGCGATCTTGGCGACCCCGCCGCGCAGCCCCGCCGCCGAGCGCGCCAGCTCCTCGGCCTCGGCAATCTGCGCCGCCCGCAGGTCGGCCGCGTCGTCGAGCTGGGGGTTGAAGACCCGCTGCAGCTCGGTCCCCAGGCGCCGCAGCCGGGCGGCGGTGAAGGCCCACAGGCGCTGCTTCGCGCGGCTCATCGGCGACCCTGCCGCGCCGGCCGCCCGGCCGTGAGCGTCTGCGCCTCAAGGCGGATGGAGGTGGGGCCGGGGAGGCTGCCCGCGCGCGGCGCGGCCGGGCGGCGCGCGGCCAGGGCGGGCAGCGGGCGGTGCGGGCTCCTTACATAAGACACTGCGGACCTCGGGGTTGGGCTGGGGTTTGCTGGCTAGCGGCAGACCGCGCGCCCGTAGTTGGAGGGAATCTGCAGGCTGCCGTCGTGGCTGCAGCTGTCGGCGGGATTGTACGTCACGCCGCGGTAGGCGCGGCAGAGCTGGCCCGGCTCGTCGCCGCAGCGGCACGACCAGACCACCCGGCTCTGCGGGTAGTCGATGGTCGTGGCCAGCCGCGACAGCACCGCCAGACCGATCACGCCGTCGATCTGCGGGCCATCGCTGCGGATGTCGGCGTTGGCCGACTGCAGCACCCGCGCCGTGTCGGGGACGACCAGCGCGTCGAGCAGATCCGGCCCGGCCAGCGGCGGCGCCACCGCCTCGTACTGCGGCCCGCCGAGCTCCACCACCGCCGCCACCGGCGAGCGGTGATCGTCGCAGGCGTACTGCGGGTCGGGTCCGCTGTAGCCGCAGCGCCGCGAGGTCATGCTCGCCTCGCGCTGCAGGTTGATGAGGCACGCCTCGCTGCCGCAGTCGCCGCGCGGACCGAGCACCAGGCTGGGCAGCGCCGAGCGCTGGCGGCGCGACCGCGCCAGCTCGCTGCACGCCGACAGGTAGCGCTGCCGCGCCACCAGGGCCAGCGCGGTGCGGCTGGCGCTGCCGAGCTTGATCGGGCAGCCCTGCTCCGCCTCGTCGTCGCTCTGGTGCAGGCCGGGCAGCCGCAGCTTGACCGTGGGACCGCTGCACTTGCAGCGCTCGCGATCGGCCAGCCGCTCGCACGCCGTCTGCGACAGGATGAGGTCGGGCATCGCCGTGCTGACCAGGAACTGCATGTCGACCCCCGAGGGCAGATACGACGCCCGCAAGAGGTTCTGGTCCTCGACCACGTTGCCCAGCTCGACCAGGTCCGCCGGGCACACCGGCGCATCGCCGGACAGCTGGCTCAGCGCCTCCAGCTGCTTCTGAATCACCGACAGGTCCTGCGCGCTCTGGGTCGCGTCGGCGAGCGCCGCCCGCAGCCGGTCCTGCGCCGCCGTCACCGCCCCCGGGTCCAGGCACGACTGCTCGCTGCCCGGCCGCAGCGGGTCGGCCAGCGGCTCGACGCACGCCGACACCGTGATGCGGGTCGCCGGGTAGGTGAGCACCGCGTCGCCGACCGCCACCGCCAGCTGCCCGCCGAGCGGCCGGAATGGCAGCACCGCGTCATCCAGCTGGCACGAGGTCCCGATGTCGCTGCGGGTAAACGACAGGTCCACCCGGGTATCGGCCCCGGTGCCGGCAAAGCGCACCCCCAGCGCGAACCGCCCGAGCAGGTCGCCGCCGATGATGCCGCCGAGCGGCCCGGTGGAGGCAGTGCCGCGATCGAGGCGAAACTCGCTCGGCGCAAGGTCGGTGCGGACCAGGTTGGTGTCGCACACCAGCACCCGCAGCGCGCCCTCGGTGCCGCTCGCCGTCCTCGTATAAAGCGCCACCTCGCCGTGGCGGAACGGCAGCGGCGCCACCCGCTCGGCGGTCACGAACGCCGACAGCGGGGTCGCCGTATCGACCAGCAGCACCGACGACCCCGAGCCGGCCGGCGCGCTGTCGTCGGGGGCCATGCCGCAGCGCGGGCCGCGCGTCGGCTTCATGTCCCCGATGGCGGTCACCATGCGGTCCTTGAGCTGCACCGGCAGCGGCAGCAAGAGAAACGTGTCGTGTCCCTGGCCGCAGCCGGCCACCGCCCCGACGGCAATCGCGATCGCGACCGCGACCCGCGCCGGCCCGTGCGACCGCTTGACCTCCCATGTAGCCGATGCCCGCATCCGCTCCCGATGATAGGAGACCGCGGGCGCGCGGTCACAAAGAAGCGTCACCGCGCAGCTGGTTCTGGCTAATGATCGCGCAGCCGCACCGCGGGCACCAGGTACCGGCTGGCGGTCAGGCGCGACAGCAGCGGCGCCGGGCGGCTCGGCAGCGGCGGCATGTACTTGTAGCTCTTGCGCCACCAGCGCAGCGGCCCGTTGTCGCGGCAGCCCAGACCCCGGTCGCTCGGCGAGCAGTAGATGCGCAGGTGCAGGTGGTCATCGTGCGGCAGCGAGTCGCCCGGCTGCTTGAGCAGCGCCTCGGCGCGGTCGAGCAGCTCCTCGTCTTCCTTGTGGTCGCGCGCGTAGTCAAGGAGCAGGCGGCGCAGGCGGTTGTGGACGAACAGGTACTGGACCTCGATCTCCGAGTCGAGGAGCAGCGCCCGCACGAGCGCCCAGTTGCGCCGCACGTCGAAGCGCCGCGGCGAGAACGCCCCGAAGAGCACCCCCGGCGTCTCGTGCGGCGGGGTCGCCCACAGCCCCGGCCCGTAGCACGGCATGCTGTCGGTCGGGGCCGCCGGCTTGCCGTCCTCGCCGAGCGCGTACCAGATAAGGTCGGCGTCGTGCCCGTTTTCGTGCGAGCGGTGCAGCTCGCTGTCGCCGCCGCCCTTGCGCGAGATGTCCGCGACGCCGAGGACACTGCCCGGGTGCTCCTTGGCGACCCGCCGCGCAGCGCGCCTTATGGCGTTGACCATCTCGTCGGTGCCGAAGTTGGCGCCGCGGTCCTGCCACAGCTGCGGGATGATGTACCCGTCCCCCTGCGCGAGCAGCCGCTTGCCGCGCCGCAGCGTGCCGTGATTGAACGTCCCGAGCGCCACCGAGGTCCCATCGGTGAGCAGGCCCGGCCCCACGCACCCCCCCGAGAGCCCGGCGAGCACCCCGCCCAAAAGCCCCGCAATCACCCCGAGCCGCCCGAGCCGCCGCACGGCGCGAGCCCCTGGGGCCGCGGTCGGCAAGCGACCAGCCCCCCCCTGAACGCGATCCGCGCGGCGATCGGACACGAAGCTGATTATGCCACAACCGACCGCTACTTTTACAGCCCCATGATTTCGCGGACTTACATCGGTGGCAAGCTGTGGCGTCAGAAGGGCCGGGGCGGGCTGAAGCCTGTAATTTTACCTTGGGAGTGGGTGGCGCCGGAGGCGGGGGCCCTGACGCGCGAGCGGCGGGGTGCCGCAGGTGACAGGACCCGCTCCGGTTCGTATTTCGTTTGCGGCGTAGTTTAGTAGAACGACGCCGTGCGGCGGCTGCCCGTATAGTCGATGTAGATGCTCTGCCACTCGGTGAAGAAGTCGAGCGCGGTCGTTCCCTGCTCGCGCCCGCCGACGCCGGTCTCTTTGAGGCCGCCGAAGGGGACCTGCGCCTCGCCGCCGACCGTGGGCGAGTTTACGTGCAGGATGCCGGTCTCGATCTGGTCGATGTAGCGGAACACCCGCCCGACATCGCGCGTGTAGACCGACGACGAGAGGCCGTAGCGCGAGTCGTTGGCGACCGCGAACGCCTCGGCCTCGTCAGTGACCGCCAGCACCGACAGCACCGGGCCGAAGATCTCCTCGCGCGCCAGCCGGTGGTCGCGCGACACCTCGCCGAACACCGTGGGGGCGACGAAGTAGCCGCCGGCCAGCTCGCCCTTCAGGCGCTCGCCGCCGCACAGAAGACGCGCCTCGCCCTTGCCGATGTCGATGTACTTGAGCACCGTCGCCAGCTGCTTCTCGTCGACCAGCGGCCCGACCTGGACCCCCGGGGTCAGCCCGTCGCCGACCTTGAGCGCCGCCGTCCGCTCCAGCACGAGCTCGGTGAAGCGCGCCGCCACCTCCTTCATGACGACCACCCGCGAGGTCGCGGTGCAGCGCTGCCCGCTGGAGTAGAACGCCCCCTGCACCGCCGCCGCCGCCGCCAGCTCGAGGTCGGCGTCATCCAGCACGATGAGCGCGTTCTTGCCGCCCATCTCGCACTGGACCTTTTTGCCCTTCTGCGCCCCCAGCGCATAGAGCCGCTGCCCGATGTCGTTACTGCCGGTGAAGCTGATCGCCGCCACGTCCGGGTGATTGACCAGCGTGTCGCCGACGACGCCGCCCGGCCCGAAGATCACATTCCACACCCCCGCCGGCAGCCCCGCCTCGCTGAAGATCTCGGTAATGAGCTGCGCGCACCACGGCGTACTGGAGGCGGGCTTGAGCACGATCGTGTTACCGCACACCAGCGCCGCCGCCGCCTTCCACACCGGGATGGCGATCGGAAAGTTCCACGGCGTCACCAGCGCCACCACGCCGAGCGGGATGCGCCGGGTGTAAATGAGGTTGCTCGGCAGCTCGGACGGGATGACCTGGCCGAAGCTGCGGCGGCCCTCGCCGGCGGAGAACTCCAGGCAGTTGATGGCGCGCTGGACTTCGCCGCCGGCATCGGTGAGCGACTTGCCTTCCTCCTGGGTCAGCGCCCGCGCCACCTCGTCCTTGCGGCGGCGCAGGATGGCGGCGGCGCGGAACATGCTCTGCGAGCGAGCCGAAAAAGCCGCCAATATACTTCTTTATCATGTTACTCCTGTGCGGCCTTGCGGCCGCGCAATATTTCAAATTTTGCAAGTCTTTTCATATGGTAGAGGATAACGCCATCGTCTTTGCAGGTTTCGAGACAGGCCGACAACCTGCCTTTTGCCGCCGCTAAATTTTCTACGTGCAGTTCGCGGATCGCCAACCTGAGTTCATCAGCATAGGAGAGCAGCAATGCTTGCCTTTCAGGCGGCAGCGGATTCAAGAGTTCGTAAATTTCGAGCGGCTTGGTTTTTCCCCTGAGTAACGTGACGTCCACGAGGCGGGTTTTGAATTCGTTGCCCGGAATTTGCCCCAGCGAATCGCCACTAAGGAGTATACCCGTACCCAGCTTCTTGGTCAGGCTCTCGATCCGCGAAGCCGCGTTGACCGTATCGCTGATCACTGTATTTTCCATGCGGCGAATTTCGCCGATGGTGCCAAGCATGATGCGGCCGGTGTGCATGCCGATACCGA
>DAOMZC010000310.1:0-7132 GCA_035437965.1 Pseudomonadota bacterium | reverse complement strand
CGATGTGTTCGCGCTTGGCCTGCTGCTGCTGGAGATGCTCACGCTGCGGGTCGCGTCGCCCGAAGGGACCCCGTTTTCCAGCATGGCCGTGCAGGACCCTCGGCGGCTGCGGACGATCCTGCCGACGCTCCGGCCCGAGGTTCCGCGCGCGCTGTGGAATGTAGTTGAGAAGGCGCTGCAGCCCCAGGTCTTCAAGCGTCACGAGGATGCGGAGGAGCTGCGCCTGGCGGTGAAAGGGGCGCTCAGCAAGACTGCCCGGTCATCGCGACCGCTGCCCGGAGTGACGCGTACGGATCAGGGCATACTGCGCTAGCTGAGCTGACTGTCAGGCGGCGCCGCGCCACAAGCTGCGGCGGCGCCGGCGGCGGCTCGCTATAGACCGAGGAGGCTGCGCAGCAGCGCCATGCGCGGCTGCAGCTCGGCCTGCAGAGCCGCGATCTCGGCGTCGATCTGCGCCGCGCTCGGCTCGGGATCGGTGCTGATGGCGAGCCTGCGCAGGCGCGCCGCGGCCCCCGCCCCGGTCATTCCCATCTTGTCGCCGAGCTCCTTCAGGGATCCCCAGTGGTGCGGAATCAGGACGCGCCGGGCGACGCTGAGGAACAAGAGGTTCTGCAGGCGCTCGCAGTCCTGGCCCAGGGTCTCGGGGAGCTCCGGGGTCGGCTCAATCTGGGCAGGGGGGACGACGCCGCTGCTCTGGGTGATCGGCCAGCTGCTCTGGATGGCCTTCTTCCAGTTTTCTTCAACGGTGCTCGCCGGATCGCGGAAGGTCAGGTAGCGCTCCAGGGCGGAGCGGAGCTCCCGCGCGTTCCCCGACCAGGAGATCTGGGCCGCCAGCTTGCTGATGGTCTGCACCGTCTCTTCGGAGAGCTCGGCGAAGCCCTCGTCCTCCAGGGTCTCGTACAGGTGGGGAACCAGGGCGGTCACATCGCTCGGCTGCAGGCCCGGCAGGGTCAGCTGGACTGCCACCAGGCGGAAGCGCAGATCGTCGCGGAAGGTGCCGGCGGCGACCATCTTCTCCAGGTTGCGGTTGGTGGCGGCGATGATGCGCGCCTTGATCGGACGCTCCTCCACATCGCCGACGCAGCGGATCACTTTCTGATCGAGGGCGCGCAGGAGCTTGGCCTGCAGGTTCAGCGGCAGCTCGCCGATCTCATCGAGGAACAGAGTGCCGTCCCGGGCGCGCTCGAAAAGTCCGATGCGATCCACCGCGTTGGTGAACGCGCCGCGCTTGGTGCCGAACAGCTCGGCCTCGATCAGATCGGCCGGCAGAGCAGCGCAGTTAACGGCGATGAACGGCTTCTTGGCGCGCGAGCTGTGCAGATGAAGGTCCCGCGCCAGCACCTCCTTGCCGGCGCCGCTCGGACCGTAGAGCAGCACCGTACCGGCGGTCAGGGCGGCCCGCTGCGCGAGCCTGAGGACATGCTTGCGATCCGGCGAGGCGGCAACGAACTGCCAGGGCTTCTCATCGCGCAGGGGGCTGTGATCGCCGACCGGACCGCTATTAAACAGGAACACGCAGCTCTGCAGCCAGCGCTCCAGCGCCAGGTTGAAGGTGTTGTTCCGCCAGGTGACCGCCAGGTAGGAGGGCTCGGGATTACACGGCTGGGCGAGCAGCGGCAGCTTGGTGCACAGCTGATTGTCGCGCTGATTCTCCGGGCTCTCCTTGCTGTAGATGCGCACCGATGCGACATAGTTTGACAGCTGCGAGCGCACGTAAGCGGCAAAGTCATCGCCGTTGGCGAAGCGGCCGATCTCCGGGGTCGTCTCCCACAGCGGCGTGCGGCGCTGGACGACCAGATCCTTGGCCAGAAGGAGCTCGAAGTTCTCCGGCAGCTCATAGACCTGGTGCGGCGGCAGGCGCAGCCAGGTGCCGTTGGCGCTGTCGAGATCTTTGACCGTGAACTTGCCCCCCGGGGTCAGGCTGAGCACCGCGTGGTTCTGCGAGATGTACGGTGAATGAGTGGTAAACCTCCGCTGCGCAGGGGAGATCTCGGTGATCGCCGACACCCCGCTGTCTTCGCCGCGCCGGCGCGCGTCGCGGTCGTCCTTATGGGGTTTGTCCGACCCCACCAGCTCGGTGCGACAGATATACATGTCCTGGCCCGGTTGGAGGATTTGTTCATGCTTCTTCTGACCTTCGATGAGCAATACAGATGAATCAGTCATAAGAATATTACGGCGCGATGAACGCCGATCGTCAATAGGGTTTTTTATCCTACATGGCTCGCTGATTCTTTCCGAAAATCATCGCAAACGAGCTTTTAAAACAGGAAGCAAAGTTGCCCCTTCAATGTCGCTTTAATATCGCAATTAAAATTGTAAAAAGGAATTTCGCGAACCTGAGCCAAATTTCAATGATGTTGCTAAATTCTCAATCTTATAGGGCGTGATCTGCGGCAGATTCCTATCATCTGAGCTAAATGATTCAGGTCTTTGGCCGACGCGCCCGAGGTGCGACCGGCTGGGCCTCTGTAGTCGGCAGGCGGCACCTTGGCGGCGAATATCCAGCTTGACCTACAGGAGACTGGTGCGCCTTTCTGGGCGCATATAGCCAGGGGCGTGAAGACGGCGCTTGGGAGTCCGCTGAAAATTAATGGCACACTCCATGCTAAGTAGGTTTTCTGGGGATCCGCAGAGCCCTGGTCGGGCTACTGCCAGAGCGACTTTGGCGGTCAAGGCGAGAAGAATGTTCAATTCGCCTGACCGGGCAGCGAGGCTGCCGATTGGTGTAACAAATTGCGATATAAGGATCAAGCTCAAATGAAAATCAATAATCAGCTTGAACAGCCGCTGACTGCCGCAGAGCGCCCGGCAGGGGCAGATGTCGATATGGCAGCGCGGCGGCCCTTGTACCATCCTGCGGCCCGGCCGCGCCTCGGCCGGGTCCTGCGCGGGCGCTACCGGCTGGAGTCGCTGCTCGGAATGGGAGCGATGGGAGAGGTGTACCGCGCTGTCGATCTGCGGCTGCGGCAGCCGTGCGCGGTCAAGCTGGTCTTCCCCGGCGCGGTCTTCGGACTGAAGGCGCACCGGCGGTTTGACAATGAGGCGCGGGTGATCGCCCGCTTGTTCCATCCTAATATTGTCGAAGTCCGTGACTTCAGCGAAGATGAGGACGGGACCAAGTTCCTGGTCATGGAGCTCCTGGAAGGGCAGGACCTGCACCAGCTGCTCTCCCGGTACGGGCGACTGCCGCTGCCGCGGGCGATGGAGATCATCCGCGCGGTCGGGGCGGCGCTGCAGTACGCGCATGACATGGGAATCGTCCACCGCGATATAAAGCCGGAGAACATCTTTCTCGGCACGCGCGGGCGGCTCGACGGCCCGTTCAACGATCTGGGCGAGCGCGAGCAGATCAAGGTGCTCGACTTCGGACTGGCGAAGCTGCTGAGTGACTCCACGGGTGAGGAGCGCGGCCCGGATCATGGGGAGGCGCCGGCTCAGCTGACCAGCGGCATCATCATCGGCACCCTGGCCTACCTGTCCCCGGAGGCGACGGGGATGGACAGCGCCGGAGTGGACGCGCGCTCGGATCAGTGGTCGCTGGCGGTCGTCGCCTATCAGCTTCTGTCCGGGCGGCTCCCTTTTGGCAACTCCCATCCGCTCGGGCTGTGGCAGATGATCTGTAGGGAAGAGCCGGTGCGCCTGCGCACGCTGGTTCCGGATCTGCCCGAGTATGTCGATACCGCCATTCACACCGCGCTCGCCAAGCAGCCCAAGGATCGCTTCGCCAAGATCTCGGACTTCATCCGCAGCCTCGGCAACTTGCCGCAGCTTGGCAGCGTCCGGACGGACTGCGGGGCGGCGTCGGCGCCCGCGGAATCTGCGCCTGCCGCGCCGGCGTGGGATAGTGAGGCGGATCCGACAGAGGTCGAGCCCTACCTGCCCGGGCTCACGCGGCCCCGGCTGGCGATCCTGCCCATCGCCACCGTGCGTCCGCGCAGCGTGCCCGAGTTCGTCGAGCCGGACCACGAGCTGCACGCCCTGCGTATCCCCGCTGGTGGCTCTGTGGTGGGCGCGACGCCGCGGCGTGAGCAGAGCGCGCCGCACCCCGACCTGCTGGTGACCGCCCACTACACCCCGGAGCAGCTGCTCGAGCTGAGCTACCTGGCCAACATGGGCGACGCCCCGGCGCTCGTCCACGCCGCCCAGGACGTGCCCACCGCGCCGTATCGCATCGGCGCGCGGAGCGCCAAGGACATGGACGAGCAGTTCGATCGGACGCCGCTGCCGGTGCCGCGGCCCTTGGGCGCAGAGCAGAGCGTGCGCCTGCCGACCGCGCAGGGGTGCCAGCTGACCACGACCCTGGTTCCTACCGGAGAGCCTTACGACGATTTGCGCAGCCGGGTCTTTGCCACCCTGCGCGCCGAGCCGCCGCCGCCGCCGAGCGAGCCGGCTGTCGGATTGGCGACGCTTGTCGAGCTCTCTGCCGCAAAAACGGAGGCCCCGGCGGCCGGCGCGAGCGCGTCACTGCCGACCGTGCAGGTCGCGGATCCGCCGGCGGTCGCAGGTCGGCCCGCGGGGCGCGTGACTCCGCCGCGTCCGCCCGCCGCCGCGTTCGCACCGCCGCAGCGGCGACCGGCCAGCTCATCGCCGGCGGCGGCTACGTTCGCGCTCGGGCACGAGCCGGCGCGGTCGACCCCGGCCATGCCGGCGCTGCAGATGCCATCGCTGCTGACGCTGACCGGCACCGCGCCGCCCGAGCTCGGAATCCCGCTGCCGCTGGCAGTGCCGCGGCTCCGCTGGCCGCTGTGGCGGGCGCTCGGAGCGGGCTCCGTGGTGCTCGGGCTGCTGGTCGCGGTGCTGCTCGGACTGCGCCTGGCACGCACCAAAGCCGTGTCGTCGGGGGCGACGCTCGGTCAGCCGCCGGCACAGCTCGCCCGGTTTTTTGCGGTTCCTTCAGTACAAGCCGCGCCGGCCGGCAGTCCGCGCGCCGACGCGCTCGATGATCAGCGTGAGCCGGAGCGCCCCGCGGCGCTCACCACTCGGATCGCGCCGCCAGTGGCGCAGTCGCTCGCGCCGCGGCCGCCGGAGTCGCAGCCGGTGATGCAGTCGCTGCCCGAGACCGACGAGCAAGAAGCAGCGGAGTCGCCCGAGCGAGTCCCTGAGTAGCGGGGGGCCATTTCGGCCCAAGCAAGAAGCGGGAGCGCGCAGCTTGCCTGAGCGGCTCGCGCAAAAGGATATTCATCATGGCCGGAACAGTCCGAGACAGTGCGCTGAGCGGTCAGGTCGTGGCCAACTACCGCGTCGGCCGGCTGATCGGTCGCGGCGGAATGGGCGCTGTATATGAAGCCGTTCATCAGTACCTGGGGCGCCGCGCCGCGCTCAAGGTCCTGCACGCCCAGTTCACCCAGACTCCCGAGCTGACGGCGCGCTTCATCAACGAAGCGCGCGCTGCCAACGTCGTGCAGCACCCGAGCGTGGTGAGCGTGTTCGAGATCGGTCAGCTCGAAGATGGGACCCGGTACATCCTGATGGAGTACCTGGATGGCCCGCGCTTGAGTCAGCGGATTCGCGAGCTGACGGCGGCGGCCGAGCTGCCAGCGGCGGAGGGGGGGAGCGCCGCTGCCGCCGCGAGCCGCGTCATCGTCAGCGTGCGGCTGGTGCGCCAGCTTGCTTCTGCCCTGCGCGCCCTGCATGACAAGGGGGTGATCCACCGCGACCTCAAGCCCGACAACATCCTGGTTGTGAAGGATCCCGAGGCTCCCGGCGGCGAGCGGGCCAAGCTGCTCGACTTCGGCATCGCCAAGTTCCTCACCGAGCAGGGCCGGGTCGGCGAGTCGCCGTTTCCGGGGGTGCCGGCCTACGTGAAGACGGCGTTCGGGGCGCTGCTCGGGACGCCGATGTACATGGGGCCAGAGCAGTGGCGCGGCAAGGGCAACGTCGATCATCGGGCCGACATCTACTCGCTCGGCTGCATCTTCTTCGAGCTGCTCACCGGGCGCCCTCCCTACAGCGCCAGCGCGATCCCGCACCTCATGCAGATGCACGTCTGGCAGAAGCCGCCGCAGGGACTGTTTACGCGGCCCGACATTCCCAACCAGCTCGCCGAGCTCGTGCAGCGGATGATGGCGAAGGAGCCCGCCGAGAGGCCGACCACCATCGAGGTCGAGGAGCAGCTGGAGCACATCCTTGCGCAGCTGCTCTCGCCCGCCGCGGCCGAGCGGGCCAAGGGGCAGGTGGCGACGCTGCTGCTGCGGCCCGATGCCCAGGCGATCCAGGCGACGACAGAGCCGGCCGAGGATGCGACGATGCCGATCGTGCGGCAGGCGCCGATCCGGGCGGGCCAGCTCGCCCGTCCGCCGCTCGCCGCGCCCGCGATGCCGGGCCGCGCAACCGCCGCTGGCGCACTGCCCCCCGCCGAGCCGGACGAGCTGACGCCGATACCGCCGGCCGAGCGGACTTCGTCAGGGAGCGCGCAGCTGGTGCCGATAGGTCGCCGGCGCCCGGGTCTGCGGTACGCGATAGCGGGACTGCTGCTCGTGTTCGTCCTGGGCGGCGTCGCGAGGCTTATATTTCCGCCGACCGTCCATGTCGGCCCGGCGAGCTTTCCGATCGTTCCTTATGCGGACGCCGAGCTTCCCCGCGCCTGGCGGATCCGCAGCCTGCCCATCGGCGTGGAAGTGCGCGATGCCGTCACGGGCCGCCTGCTCGGGCAGACGCCGCTTATTTATAGAGGACCGATGCGCGGTCAGGTGAGCCTCATCCTCAGCCGGCCCGGGTATGAGCCGCGCCGCGTCACCCTCAGCCACGACGACCTGTCTTTCGTCACCGTCAAGCTGCGGCGCAGCAAGCGCTAGCCGAGCCACTCCGAGCCGTCGGGGGAGAACTCCTTCTTCCAGATCGGGACCTCGCGCTTGAGGGCCTCGATCGCGGCGCGACAGGCGGCGAACGCCTCGGCGCGATGGGGGGCGGAGGCGGCGACGAGGACCGCGGTGTCGCCGACCCGCAGGCTGCCCACCCGGTGCACCATGGCGACGCGCGCCCCGGCGGTCGCGGCCTCGATGCGGGCGGCGATCTGGGTCATCGTGCGCTGCGCCATCTCGCTATACGCTTCGTAGTCCAGGCGGATGACCTGCTTGCCGTCGTTGTGGTCGCGGACGATGCCGCAGAAGACGGCGATTCCGCCCTGGCC
>DAOMZC010000309.1:0-7147 GCA_035437965.1 Pseudomonadota bacterium | reverse complement strand
CAGGCGACCCGTCATCGATCGCCTGCTGGAGGTCGCCCGCGGGCTGTGACGGGGGCCCTCGCGGTGCGCGGCGGCGACCTGCGGCGTCACTTCCTCGTGCGGACCCGGTCCGTTCAGGTCTGCGTGCAGGTGCCGACGCCATTGCACATGAGGTCACAGTCCTTGGTGCAGCCGGTGAGCTCGCACGGGCCGGCGCCGTTGCAGGCGAGCGAGCAACCGTCGCCGGGGCAGTCGAGGGTGCACGTGCCGGCGCCGTTGCACTCCCCCGAGCAGTTGCCGCCCGGACAGGTGAAGTCACAGGTGCCGACGCCATTGCACTCGAAAGGGCACCCGCCGGCCTCGCACGTGAGCTCGCACGTGCCGATGCTGTTGCACTGACACGGCTTGCCGTCACATGGGGCGGATTCGGTGGGACCGCACGCGGCGCCGACTCCGAACGCGAGGATCGCAGAGAGGACCCATGAGAGGAGGGACGCCCGCATGCCGGCGAGTGTCTCGCAACCTCCGCGCGAGCGCAACGCCCCGGTCCGCCCCCCCGCGTCGGGTCGCGGACGATCGCTAGCGATATGCGACGACGAAGAGCCGCCGGAACGGGAACAGGACCCGGCCGTCGCGCCGGGCGGGATACGCGACGGCGATCGCCTCGAGATAGGCGTCGAGGAAGCGCTGCTGGTCCGCCGCGTCCGGCAGCCGATCGAGGAAGGGCCGGAGGCCCGTCCCCTTGTACCATTCGACGATCGCCGCCGCGTCCGGGAGGACGTGGATGTACTCGCTCTCCCAGATGTCGAGCCGCGTGGCGAGCGGGGCCAGCACGTCGTAGTAGAGGGCGGGCGCGTGGACCTGCCACTCGCGGACCCCGTCGAGGCGTCCTCGCCAGGCCGGGCGCGCGGCGATCTCGCGCATCGCCTCGTGGGCCGCCGCGTCGAAGTTGCTCGGCACCTGGGTGGCCAGCGCGCCGCCGGCGGCGACCTGCGCGAGGAGCCGCGGATAGGCCACCTCGTGGTCCGCGACCCAGTGGAGCGCGGCGTTCGAGAAGACGAGGTCGTACGGCGCCTCGCTCGTCCAGGCGGCGATGTCACCGACGATCCAGGCCTCATCCGCCAGATGGCGCTCGCCGGCTGCACCGGGGTCTTCATCGGCTTCGAGTCGCTCACCGATGACAACCTGACCGAGGCGCGCAAGCGCACGCCGGCGGCGGCCGACTACGCGCGCCGGGTGCAGATCCTGCACGACAACGGCATCCAGGTAAACGGCAGCTTCGTCCTCGGCTTCGATCACGACGGACCCGAGGTGTTCGAACAGACCTGCGACTGGATCGAAGAGAACCGGCTGGAGTGCGCGACCTTCCATATCCTGACTCCCTATCCGGGGACGCCGCTGTTCCGCGCGATGGCCGAACAGGATCGGCTGCTGCACCGCGACTGGAGCCTCTACGACACCGCGCACGTCGTGTTCCGCCCGCGGCGGATGACCGTCGAGCAGCTCGCCGCCGGCTATGAGTACTGTTACTCGCGGCTGTTCTCCCACGGCTCGATCTGGAGGCGGCGGCCGCAGGATGCCGGCGCGGTGCCGGCCTACCTCGCGATGTCCTATCTTTACAAGCGCTCGAACTTCCTGTGGCACCTTCTTATCCAGCACGACCTGGTGCAGTCGGTGTGGACGCCGCTCGTCGAGCTGTCGCGCCGGCGCCACCTGCAGTTTCGTGCCGGGCTCGCGCGGCGTCCGCTCAGCGCGCCGCCGCTCGACGCTGCGGACGGTCGCGCGCGGTCGGCTGGCAGTGTGGTCTATGCTGGAGTCTGAGACGCTACGAGCCGCAGGAAGAGGAGAACGAGCCCATGCAGGTTGACGACAAGCGCGCCCTTGACCTTGTGCTCATCGGGTTGACGGCGCCGATCTATGGCGGGGCGCTGCTCGGGCTCACGCTGGCGGTGTGGCTGTGCGACGGCCGGCCGATCTTCTTTGCGCAAGAGCGGGTCGGTAAGGATCGTCAGCTCTTCCGCATCTTCAAGCTGCGCACGATGACCACCGAGGCCGACCCCAGGGAGCGCCGGCCGACGCGCCTTGGGCAGTGGCTGCGCCGCCGCGGCCTGGATGAGATTCCGCAGTTCTACAGCGTCATCCGCGGCGACATGAGCCTGGTCGGCCCGCGGCCGCTGACCCCGCAGGACGTCGAGCGCCTGGTCGCGCAGCACCCGCCGCTCGCCGCGCGCTTCGCGGTGGCGCCGGGAATCACCGGTCTGTCGCAGGTCTGCCAGGCCCAGGGGGCGCAGCGCACCGCCGAGCTCGATGCGCGCTACGTGCGCGAGCGGTCCCTCGCCCTGGATCTGAAGATCCTCGCCTACACCGCCTGGATCAACGTCGTCGGCAAGCAGCGCGGCCGCGCCGCCTTCATCTAGTCCGCGCCCCAGCTGAAGCCGGTAATTTTCCCTAGGAGCGGGCGGCGCCGGAGGCGGGGTCCCCGACGCGCGCGGCGGGGTGCCGCAGGTGACAGGACCCGCTCCGGTTCGTATTTCGTCTGGCGTGATTATAAGTCCCGTCTGCTGACGGACTCGCAGTAGCTCGCCAGCGCTAGCTCGCAGCGATTGTTCTGGTATTCTCCCCCCACAGCAGCGCCCTGCCGCAAGAGCTCGCGCCGAGCTGCAACCGCTTCTCAGCGTTTCAAGTAGCCAGACAACCAAGCAAGCCATCAGGCAAGCCATCAGGCAAGCCATCAGGCAAGCCATCAAGGAGCCACCCGATGTCCGAAGTCTCTCGTCCGCTACACCCCTCCACCCAGATCGCCCCCGCCGCTCTCGCCGCCATCGCGTCCTTTCATAAGGACACCGTGCGGCAGGTCGCCGAGGCGGTCAGCCGCGACGCCGTCGTCGTCGTCGGCATGGCGCGAAACCCCTTCGTCAAGCGCGTCCGCAAGGAGCTCACTGACGCCGGCATCGCCTTCACCTACCTCGAGTACGGCGGCTACCTCAGCGAGTGGAAGCCGCGGCTGGCGCTGAAGATGTGGAGCGGCTGGCCGACCTTCCCGATGGTGTTCGTGCGCGGCAAGCTGATCGGCGGCTGCGACGAGACGGTCAAGCAGCTGGCCGACGGCAGCCTCAAGCAGCGCCTCGGCTGAGCCCACCCGCTCGAAAGCAGCCGCGAATTCCGAATTCCAACGCCGACGCCGGTTCCGATGGTTAGACTGGATCGAGTAGGAACCGGCACCATGCAGACGCTGACACGCCTTATCTTGCTGCTGTGGGGAGTCCTATTTCCCACCCGGGCCCGCGCGGCAAGCGCGGCGCGCGGGCAAGCTAGTGCGACCCCGGAGTCCGCCTCTACCCGGCCCCCGAGATGCAGGCTGGAACCCCGCCGCAGCATCGGTGATATATCCCGCTCGCCGCGCGCCCGTCGCTCGTCCGCGGTCGGACAATCCAAGAATTCTTCCGACCCGGACGACATCGCATTCTGCGCCTGGATGTACTATCTGAATTAGCGGCGCGCCCCCCCGGTTTTCCGCTACGGCGCGATATCAGCCTCGGTGCGCGGCCAGATCGTGCCCTTGAAGTCGCCGGTCACGATGCCGGTCACCGACTTTAGCGCCGTCCCGTTCATCGGCGACATATAGGAAGCGTTTGCGACTCGCAGGAAGTTCGTCGCGATGCGCGCCCCGCCCATGTCGGTCGTGCTGGCGTTGAAGTCCTGGTACATCATGTCGCGGGTGTTGACCTTGACGTTTGCAAACGTCACCAGCACTCCCTGCGCATCGGCAAACGCCTGGGGCAGGCCGGTCTGCGCCGGCTGGTAGGTCATCGGATCGGCGTCCAGCGGGACCGGCATCATCGCCGCTGGGCCCTTGTCGTTGAGCGTCCCCTTGTACACGTCGATCTGGCGGGTCGCGGTGGCGCCGCTGCCGCGCAGCGAGTACTTGCCCTCGATCTCGAGCTCCTCGCCCGGCTTGACCGCCAGCATGGTGGTGCCGATGGCGTCCATCTTCGCCAGGCGCGAGCACTCGCTGATGCGCGACATGTCGCCGAAGGTCGCCTTGAGGCCGAGGGTCACCGCCACGCCGTCGCGGATCGTGGTCGGGCTGCCGTCGGCCTGCATGATGAACACGCGGTAGTAGCAGAAGCCGGCCTTGTCGTCGGAGGTGATCCAGGTCTGCGGGCTTATCACGACGCCGGAGAGGTGCACCCGGTCGCCGGCCTTGAGGTTGCTCGTGGGGCTGTTCAGCTCGCGGATGGTGAAGTCGCGAGCCGCGGCCCGGGCCATGTCTTCGGGCATGGCCAGATCCATGGCCGTGTTGGTGACCGGCGGGCCGTCCTCGCGGCAGCCGGTGGTCAGGGCGGCGGCGGCGGCCAGCGCGAGGCCCAGGTGAGCCGCCGTGAAGCGGAGCCGCCGAGTCGCCCGAGTGTCTAACGATAAGGATAAGTTCTGCATGGAGCACCTCCGGTTAGGTTTGTGCGCACGGGCTTACACACAAACCCACCCTGGCGCAAGCGAAGCCATCAGCTTTGGCGTCCGCAAATTTTTCTCGCGGCGGCTTTTTTCATACCGCGCTCGGCATTCGCGCGCTGTCGCCCCCAGGGCGCTCACCGCTCACCGCGCGACGCGCACCCGGCCTACGGCAAACCTACGGCCACCCATGGCTCGCCGCGCCACGGTTTACGGGAGACCGGCGGCCACGGCCCGCCGCGCCCCGATCTACAGAAGACCGACGGCCACGAATCGCCGCGCGGCCCCCGATCTACAGAAGACCGACGGCCACGAATCGCCGCGGCCCCCGATCTACGGCAGGCCCGCGGCCACGGCCCGCTGCTGACTCGCCGCGGCGCCGGGCAAGCTGGCCGGCTCCGTCGGCTCAGCCGCCGTCGGACTTGCGGCGGCGACGGTGCTCGCGCTTCTTCTTCTTGTCGCGCCCGTCTTCGCCGTCGTCGTCCGCGCCCAGCTCGGACCGGGTCGTCGCCCGGGCGCCGTCTGCGGCCGCGGTCCGGGCGAGCGTGACCGCGATCGTCTGCGCGCTGCTCGGGATGACCGACAGGGTCTTTGATTGATAGCCCTCGGCGCTCAGGGTGACGGCGACGGGGCTGTCGCTGCGCGGCAGGGTCAGGCCGCTGCCCGCCGGTACCGTCCGGCCGTTGGCGCTCGCCGTCGCCCCCGCCGGCGTGGCGTCGAAGGCGATGTGAACCACGGCCGATGCCGTCGCCGGTGCCGTCGCTGCCGGCTCGCGCCCCGGGCCGCGGCTGGCGATGACCAGCGCCAGCACCAGGCTCAGCCCGACCAGCGCCGAGCCGGCGATCACGATGGTGCGCCGCCCGCGGCTCGCCCCCCGCAGATCGGCCAGGGTAATCTTGGGGACCAGCGCCGTCGCCACCGAGCCCGTCGGCCCGTGCTTGCCCACCGCCTTGGCCGCGTCGAAGGCCTGCCACAGATCGCGCACCGAGGGGTAGCGCGACTCTGCCCGGCCCTCCTGGGTGCGCTCCAGCACCCGACGCTGCCCGGGCAAAAGGTCCGCCACATGAGCCAGGATGAGCTTGCCCAGCGCCAGCTGATCGTCGGCGGCGCTCAGCGGCGACTGCCCCGGCTGCAGGGTGCACACATAAAGTCCCGCATCCAGCAGCTGCACCAGCTGCCCGCCCTTGCGCGAGCCGAGCGCGTTGTCCACCGCCACGTCGTCGTGCTGGATGAAAAACAGGTTCTCCGGTGACAGCCCGCCGTGGACCAGGCCGCGCTGGTGCAGGGCGTGCAGCGCCGAAGCGGCCTGGCGCATGACGACGGTGCCCTCGGCGGCCGTGAGCTTGCCCTGCGCGGCGACCCGCTGGCTCAGGTTGAACCCGGGCAGGAGCGGCGTGCACACCGCCAGCTGCTCGTCGGGCATGGCGATGACCTCGCGCACCGGGGTGAGGTTTGGGTGCACCACCGCGGCGCACTGCGACAGCGCGCCGACGAGCGCGGCGCGGCGCCCGGCGTCCAGGGCGAGCACCCGCACCGCGTAGTGCTGCCCGAGCCGAGCGTGGCGCGCGCCAAACAGCGCTCCGTGACGCCCCTGCGCCAGCAGCTTGTCCAGTGTGAAGCTGTTGCCCACAGTGGAGCCCACAAGCGCCGCGGGGCTAGCACGAGGTCCGGATCCGGCAGTCATGACAAGGAGGCCAGCCCCATCATTGCATCTTCCCTCGGCGAGGGTCAAGAACGCCCGAGCCGGCTGCGGGGCCGTGCTACAACGAAAAGGCATGAGCTACACACCCGAGGAGCCTCCCCGGCGAGCCAATGATTACCGGGTCTGCGGGAGCGCGCCGCGCGCCTCACTTGCCCGGACAGCCGCTCACCTGGTCGGACTTTGGACCTCAATAAGCTTCGGGTCTGCTTGCTTCCTTGGGTCCTCGGGTTCAGCCCGAGCAGCCGAGCCGGCCCGGGCGGCGGGGTCGGAAGTCGGTAGCGGCACGGGCACCGCGGCGGCAGCCGGGCAAGCGGCGGTCCCCTACCTCTTTGTAAACGGTTCTATTAACGGTGGCGAGGTGCCGGCGGGCAACCTCGAGAGCCGGTTCGCGGCGCCGCCCGGCAGCGCCCGGATCGAGCTGCCGGCCGCCAGCTTCGGGGCCTGGCTGCGCCGGCTGCCGATGTTTCAGGCGGGCGCGCCGGTCCGGCTGTATAACGGCGAGCTCAAGCCGCGCCAGGACGTACACGCGGCGGTGGTGCTGCTCGATGTCGGCAAGCGCGATCTGCAGCAGTGCGCCGACGCGGTGATGCGGCTGCGCGCCGAGTACCTGCTGGCGCGCGGCAAGCCAGAGCTCATCCGCTTCCATCCCGAGCCCGGGCGGCCGACCGCGCTCACCTACAGCGGCCACACCCGCGAGGCGTTCATGCGCTACATGACGCGCGTGTTCTCCGATGCCGGGAGCGCCTCGCTGCAGGCCGAGCTCGTGCCCGTCCGCGGACCGGTCCAGCCCGGCGACGTGCTCATCCAGGGCGGGCATCCTGGACATGCGGTCCAGGTGCTCGATGTCGCGGCCGGCGGCGGCAAGCGCTACCTGCTGCTCGGCCAGAGCTTTATGCCGGCGCAGCAGCTCCACGTGCTGAAAAACCTCGGCGCGCAGGCCCTGTCGCCGTGGTTTGACCAGGCGGCGCTCGACGGCTCGCCGGCGCGGGGGCGCGGCGCGATCTTCCCGACCTT
>DAOMZC010000308.1:0-7149 GCA_035437965.1 Pseudomonadota bacterium | reverse complement strand
CGGGCTCGACGGGCACGGGCGCGGGGCCGACGGGCGTAGCCGCGGAGACGGCGGCGGCAAGTTCGCCAGCCGGCGTCGTGAGTTCAGGGGCCGGGGCCGCGAGAGCAGCGGCCAACGGTGCTTCCCCCCGCCTTTATCTTCACGAGTTTCTCGCCGGTGGCCTGGGCGCAAGCCCAGCTGGCGATGGGGCCGCTGGTCAGCACGCGCCTGCCGGCCCGCGAGGACTGTCCAGCGAGCTCCTTGAGCAGCGCCTGCCGGTGCGGGTGCTGCGCCTCGACGTGCGGACCGACTCTGGCGGCGGCGGCGTGCGCGTCGGCGGCAGCGGGCTCTTACGCGAACTCCTGCTGCTTGAGAGCCTGCATGTGGAGCTGTGCGGCGAGCGGCGGCGGCGCCCGCCCTACGGCCTGGGCGGCGGCGGGCCCGGTCAGCTCGGCCGCGACACGCTCATCCGCGATGGCGCGGCGCGACCGCTGCCGGCCAAGGTGCGGATCGTGCTGCGCGCCGGCGATATCCTGCGCACCGAGTCCCCCGGCGGCGGCGGCTACGGCGATCCGATGCGCGCCGCTTTCTTCGCCGCCCTGCTCGCCTAGTCAAACCTCCGCAAGTCCTGCGCACCCGGCTGCTGGGCGGCGCTGCTCGCCGGGCCGGCGGCTCGCGCTGCGCAGGCTTTCGATCCGGCCGCTCTTTTCGTTACCATGTAACGATGATGCCAAAGTCTACCCGCAGCCCGTCTTCCGCCGTCCGCGTCTCCTGGGTCGCTCGCCTGAGCAGGGCCGGGGTCGCCGGGCTCTGGCTCTCGCTCGCCGCGTCCTGCGCCACCCTCGGCGTGGGCACGAGCGGTCCGCCGCAGCAGAAGGGCGAGCCGCAGCTGTCGGCCTGCGTCACCAAGAAGCTCGAAAAGTACTCCAACTGCGGCGAGTACTGCGCCAGCCAGAACCGCGGCTGCCAGAACTTCGGCTGCAAGCACACCGCCGATCCAAGCAAGAGCTGGGGCGGCATGTCGTTCGACAACGACCTGTGCAGCGGCGCTCCGGTGCGCAGCTACCAGTGCACCGACCCGTTCGTCTCCGACTCCGCCGTAGAGTGCTGCTGCGTTGGCCTATAGTCCGATAGCCGCCTTATAAGCGAGTAAAGCCGCGGCTCTGGCGATACGACGCGCTTCCCGGCAGCATGCAGCGCGGGATTTCGCGTAAGTCCTGCGCGAGTGCGAAGGCAACAAACTGCGTTGCGGTCTGCGGCGCCGGCGCCCGCCGGCCGGCTCGGCGCGGCGGCGGCAAGTTGCCCACAGCTGCGGTGAATTAGACGTTCAGTGACAGCGCTCGATCTTCAGGATACAAAAGCCCAATGAGGCAATCTAAGCGGAAAGCTCAGCACTTGTTGGGTGGGGCGCTGCTCTACGCGTGTACGGTGGGCCTTGGCGGGGCGCTCGGCGCGTGCGACGCCGACCTGGGCGAGCGCCAGGCGCCCCCGTCGGCGCCGCGCACGCTCGGCGAGATCGCCTACACCGAGACCTGCCAGCGGCTCGCCTACACGAGCGAGCTCGCCGCGTACAACGCGCAGCAGCGGCCGACCCTGGATGCCTCGGGGGTCGCCTACCGCGCGATGTGCCGCGACGGTGCCGCGCCGCCCGCCGGGGCGCCGCAGCTCATGCAGGAGGTCGCGGCGCAGCGCCAGACGATCATCGGCAACGTCGACACCGCGGTGCCGGCGACGCTGTATGACGACCTCGATCGGGCGCTGCGGGCGACGGTGCCGGCGCTCGACGGGGAGGCGGCGGCGCAGGCGGTGCTGGGGGCGGGGGCGGTGTTCAGCGCGCTGGCGCAGGACCCGCTGGCGGTGGGCGCGGTGACGCGGCTGAGCCTGCGCACCGGCTATCGGCTCAAGGTGACCGAGGGCGGGCTGGCGCGCGGCGTGCTCGGCTACCCGCAGCTCTCGGCCAGCGTCAGCGCCGCGCTGCCCGTGCTGTGGCCGTCGAGCGACGGGGTCGACGACGCCCCGGGCGCGGCCGGCCGCCTGGTCCTCCTCGGCGGGATCGCTCGCGAGCTGCAGGCGGCGACGGCAGTGCCCCGCGTCACCGATCCCGAGCGCAGCGCCCGCCTGTTTGGCCGCCTCATGCTGACCGAGAACCCGGAGCTTGCCACCCTGCCGAGCGGGCAGGGCTACTTCGCGGTCCTGCGCGACCCGCGCGGGGCGCCGCAGATAAACACCCCGGCCGGGTCTCTCCCGGCGCCGTTTGTCGACAAGGACGGCGACGGCCTGGCCGACCTCGACCTCGACGGCCGGTTCGTCGGCGCGAGCGGCGCGGCGCTGCCGGCGATCTCGCCGTTCCCGCTGCTCGACGCCAACAAGCCCGACAACGCCGCCGGCCGCGACGCGGTCGGGCGGGCGCTGACCACCGCCGGCGGGACCACGGCGCTCTACCGCTACCAGAACCTCGACGATACGGTGCTGGCGGCGCTCTTGCGCGAGTCGGCGGCGCTGCTTGACCCCGAGCGCGACGTGCCGCTGCGGCTCTTGCGCGGGGCCGGCCACCTCCTCGGGCCGCGGGTGCCGGCGCACCGCGACTACCCGGGCCAGCCGGGCCTTGACTACCCCGGCTTCGACGGGGCGCAGGCGCCGCTGCTCGACGTGATCTACGGCTTCCTGCAGCTGCTCACCTACTCGACGAGCAGCAGCGACGGGAGCGGCGCCGATCTGCAGCAGCTCCTGCGCGGCACCCAGCTCCTCCTCAGCAGCCAGGAGTCGGCGGTCGTCCGCCTGCTCGACGCGCTCGGCAAGGCCTACGACGAGTCGCGCAAGCCCAGCTACGACTCGGCGGCCCTGGCCCCGGACTCGACGCTGTTTGATGATCTGGCGCCGGTGCTGGTGCGCCTCCTGCGCCAGCCGGGGCTGGCCACCGACCTCATCAGCGCGCTCGGCGATCCGGCGGCTGCCGATCTGGGCCAGCTGGCGGCGATCCTGGCCACCGACCGCAGCCTGATCTTCATGAACCAGAACCAGCTCGACTACACCCTGCCGAGCCCGTCGCCGATCATCGGCGCCCCCGGCAAGCTGGTAAATCGCGCCCTGCCCGACTCCGATGTCGACAAGGACCCGCAGAACCCGCTGAACAACCGGTCGATCCTGCAGCGCATCCTGCACGTCCTGCACGACACCAACGGCGTGCAGCTGTGCAACCGGCAGGGCGCCTACGTGAACCTGTCGATCCTCGGCATCAACATCTCGATCGCCGGGCCGGCCAGCCCGTGCACGCTGTACAAGCTCGACGACGTGGCCAGCTACTTCCTGCTGTCGATCGCCGACCAGTCGGTGAAAAACCAGGATCCCTACGCGAACTTCCTCAACTCGATTACCGACCCGGGGCTGAAGTTCAACGCGCAGGCCCTCGAGCTGCTAGGCGGGCTCGGATCGCTCATCGGCATCCCGGGCTTTAGCCCCTATCCGGCGCCGCAGCAGCTCGGGCGGATGCTGTTTCAGAACAACAACCAGCGCGCCGACTTCTTCAAGACCACGCTCGACTACGGGCCGTGCAACCCCAAGCGCGACGGGACGCTGTGCAGCAACCAGAACACCTCGCTGCAGGCCTACCACGACGGCGCGCTGTTCGCCTTCGAGGCGGTGCACCCCAAGGACACTGCGGGTAACCTGAAGACCAACGTAACTTTTTACACCGCCTTCCGGCCGATCGTGAACGCCTTCGCGCGCGTCCAGGAGTGCGTCGCCCGCGACGGCTCGGGCAGCTGCGTGCAGAAGCGCAACGGCGTGAAGATCCTGGCCGACCTGCTGTCGGTGCTGCACCGCCACTGGTCGACCGTGCAGTCGGTGACGTTCGACGTTCCCTACGAGCCGCAGCAGCAGCACAGCGGCCTTGTGCGCTACGAGCCGCTGCTGGCGGCGGTGCTCGGGCAGGGCGACCTGTGGACGGCCACGGCGCAGCTTTTGCCGCTGCTCAACTCGACCCGGCTCGACGATGGCTCGAACCTGCCGGTGGCGCAGCCGGTGGTGCGGCTGCTGCGCTGGCTTTTCGATCCAGAGGCGCCGCGGCTGGGCGGACCGCTGGTCTTCCGCGACGGGCGCACCACCGCGCAGCGCAACGACGGCAAGCCGACCTTCAGGCGCACCGGCGATCCGGTGGTTGGCGACGTGCTGGCGGCGGCGGCGCAGGGGGTGGTGACGCCCTATGATCTGCTCGCCGATGCTTATCTGAAGAAGAACGCGCGCTTTACCAGCGACGCGGTGGCGCTGCAGCGGCAGGAGCAGTGGGTGGCGGCGCGCAGCGCGGCGTACGACGAGCTGTTTCGGGCGCGGCCGGTGGCGGGCGGCTTCAAGTTCCGCAACCCGCGGGTGCGCGGGCTGCTGCTGGCGACCCTGGACCACCTGCGCGAGCGGGTGCTGAGCCACGGCAAGGCCGGCGACCTCAGCGCCTGGGCGCAGCGCGGGCTTTACGGCGACCTGCAGAGCGCGCTGCTCGGGCCGGTGATGGCCGGGGCGGTGGACGCGCTGGGCCCGCTGTCCAACGTGCCGGCGGCGCAGCGGGGCCTCGGCCAGCTGCTCTCGTACCTGCTCACCGATCCCGGCCCGGGCGCGCCGGACGCCGTGCGCTTCCAGAGCCTGCTGACGCTGGCCGCCGACTTCGTGCAGCTCTTGCAGGACGACGCCGACCTGGTGCCGCTGCTGCACGCGGCGGGCCTGGCCGCCGATCCGCAGAACGGCGCGCTCGACGGCGGCGGCGCGGTGCTGCGGCGCAGCCTGCCCGCCGACACCCAGGAGACCCTGGTGGCGGTGGGCAAGAACCTGCTGCGCGCCGACCCGAGCGGCCGCTACCCGGCCGATTACCTCGGCGAGACGCTGGTCGAGCTCAACCGGCCCGCCGCCGGAGCGCCCGGGGTGCAGGGCTCCGACCTGACCGCCGCCGAGGTGCAGGCGCTGCTGGCGACCGTTGGCCAGTTCCTCGCCGACAACCAGCGCGGGGCGCGGCGCATCGTCGACATCATCCGCGCCCGCACAAGCAAGTAATTAAATTAGCAGCCCGATTCCGCAAGTCATCCATAACCCATAGGCAGCGCTACTTGATGACGCTGGGCCTTTCCCCTAGCCTGTAATGCTAGCGAGGTCTGTTGGAAGCGATCGTCATCAGGCGGACGCTGGACTGTGCGTCACCGCCCAAGGCGCTGTTTGCGCTGCTTGCCGATAGCGAGCGTTTAAACCGTGCTCTTGGCCAGGCGCCGCTCACCCGCGAGCCGCTGTCGTCGGAGGGGGCGGCCCGGTACCTCCTGCGCACCCGCGCCGGGCGGCGCTCGATCGCCTTTGCCGAGCCGCCGCCGCAGTGGATCGCCCCGAGCTACCTGGCGATCCGGCGCCTCTTGCTCCGCGGGGCGCTGGCCAGCCTGGAGCTCAAGTACCGCCTGACGCCGCTCCTGTCGGGGACCAAGCTCGCGGTGGAGCTCTCGATGGTGCCGCGGTTTCCGGCGCTGGCGCCGCTCATCCAGCTGACCGCGCTCATCACCATGTGGAACCAGCTGCGGGTGCTGCACCAGCTCGACGGGGCGCACACCCGCGGCGACAACCTGCTGCATCAGCCGGTCATCCTCGACGAGGAGGCGTTGCTGCGGGCGCAGTCCCGCGTCGCCCAGAACCTGCCCGGGGAGCAGCACCCGCTGCTCGCCAAGCTCGCCGGCCACCTGCGCGGGCTCGACGACCTCGACGCCGACACGCTGGCGCCCTACGCCCTCGCCGCCGCCTGGGGGCACAGCCGCGAGTCGCTGCTCACCGTCTTTTTGACCGCGGCGGCGCACGGCCTTTTGCAGCTCAGCTGGGACGTCCTGTGCCCGAGCTGCCGCAAGCCGGCCAGCCGCCACGGCAAGCTCAGCGACCTCGACGAGGAGAGCTACTGCCAGCTGTGCGACCTGCGCGTCCCCATCGACTTCGAGCGCTCGGTCGAGGTCACCTTCCGCCCGACCACCGAGGTCCGGCCGTACGAGCAGGCGGTCTACGCCAGCTGCAGCCCCAGCCAGTCGGCGCACGTGCTGGTGCAGCAGCTGCTGCCGGCGAGCGGCCAGACCAAGCTCGTCGCCCCGACCGAGCCCGGCGAGTATCAGCTGTTCGCCCGCGGCGGCCCCACCGGGCGCCTGCTGGTCAGCACGCTCGGGCCGCCGCAGGCGCATATCACCGTCACCGACACCGTTACGCCGCCGCAGGTCGAGGTGGCGATGGGCGGCACCCTGGAGATCGCCCACCCCACCCCGCAGGCCCGCCACTTCAAGCTGGAGCGCCTCGACTGGCCGCGCGACGGCCTCAGCGGGCACGCAGTGACCCTGCACCCGATGTTCCGCAAGCTATTTGCCGACCAGCTGCTGCGGCCGGGGGTCCTGCGCGAGGTGCCCTACGTCGCCCTCTGGCTGAGCGAGCTGGTCGGCGGGCCCGAGCTGTGCGCGCAGCTCGGCGACGGCGGCGCGTTCCGGGTGGTGCAGGAGCACTTCGAGCTCTTGCGCTTCGGCATCGAGCAGGAACAGGGGAGCCTGATCAAGACCGAGCGCGACTCGGTGCTGGCCGCCTTCCAGACCAGCGAGGCGGCGATCCGCTCGGCGCTGGCGGCGCAGCGGGCGATGGCGACGTTCCGCTCGGCGAACCCGCAGGCGGCGGCGCTGGCGCTGCGCATCGGGATGTATGCCGGGCCGTGCCACCTGGTGACCCAGAACAGCCGGCTCGACTACTACGGCCAGACGCTGCTCTTGTGCACCCGCATGCTGCGCGAGGCGCACGCCGGCGACATCCTGCTGCCCGCCGGCCTGGGCGAGAAGCTCGCCAAGACGCCGGGGCTGCGCGTCGGCCCGCGCTTTGTCCTGACCGTCAAGGGCATCACCGACCCGGTGCCGGTGGTGCGCGTCAACCTCGACCGGCCCGAGGCCGGGCACTTCGAGCCGTCATCGCGGTTCCTCGTGTAGGTCGGCTCGCCGGCGAGCAAGGACGTGGTAGGATGCCGCGCCGTGAATGTCTCTCCCTGTCCGTCCGCTTCGCCGCCGCCGCGGCTGCCGCCGCTGTCCTGGCTGGCGGCTCCCGAGGCTGCCGCCGCCAGCCTGCTCGGGGCGGAGCTGTTGCGTAGGGCCGCGGAGCCGGTCCGCCCGCGGGAGTCGGCCCGCTCGCCCGCCC
>DAOMZC010000307.1:0-7156 GCA_035437965.1 Pseudomonadota bacterium | reverse complement strand
TGACCCGCAGCGTGCCCGACGTGCTGGTCAGCGACATCGGTCTCCCCGACGAGGACGGCTTCTCCCTCATCCGCTCGGTGCGGGCGCTGCCGCCCGATAAGGGAGGCGCGGTTCCGGCGCTGGCGCTGACTGCCTTCGCGCGCAACGTCGACTCGGAGCGCGCCTTACAGGAAGGATTCCAGCTCCACCTCGCCAAGCCGGCGGCGCCGCAAGAGCTGGTCGATACCATCGCCCGGCTCGTCGGCCGCTGCTGAGCCGGCGGCCGGGGTCGCCGCCGCGCCGCCCGCCGCGCCGTCCAATCGTTGAGTCGACCGGCCGATCTGGGGTACGATCGGCTGACGATGGACGAAGCGACGGGCTGCCGCATCCTCAAGGAACACTTCACCCAGGCCGGCTTTGCGATTCAGGAAAACTACCCGCTGCACGAGGACCCCATCTGCTTCAATGTCGACGGCTTCGACCCGGCGGCGCGCATCGGCTACGAGTACATCACCACCGCCGCGGGCGACCGCAGCGAGCTCACTCCCCAGCTGGTCGCCGCCCTGGAGGCGCGGATGCGCAAGGGTGAGCCGGCCGCGCAGGGCGGTCTTTACATCTTCCTCATCGATGAGCACCACGTAAAAGATCCGGCCGAGCTGCGCAGCGCGGCGGCGCAGTTCCTCGCTCGCGTCCAGCAAGCGAGCGGGAGCCGCGGATGAGCCGAACGATCCCTGCCAAGACCTACGTCCAGGCCATCGAGCGGCTGCGCCGCCAGTACGGCCAGACGCGCGACCAGCTTGCCGCGCTGTCGGCGCAGAACGGCCAGCAGCTCCAGGACCTCGGCGGACGCACCGAGGTCGCGCTGACCGAGCTCGCCGCCGCGATCCTGCCCGAGCTCAGTGAGGCGGCGCTCAACCGCGCGGTGCACCTTAGCGGCTACGCGCCGCTTGTGCACAGCGACCCGCTGGTGGCAATCGACAAGACCCGGCAGGCGATGACCCGGCGCATCCTTGAGATCGAAGCCGACCGCCGTTACCGCGATCGACTGCTTTTGCGCGCGCCGCGGGTCGGCATGCTCACTCGCGAGGTCGCCGAGCTCGAAGAGTTCCGCGCCCCGCTGCAGGACATCGTCTCCAAGTGCCAGCACGTGCGCCTGCACCGGCTCCTGCAGATCGGGTACGGCACCCCGGCCTACAACGTTCCGTTCTGGCGCATGAGCTACTACGCCGACTGGCGCGCCGCCGAGCAGATCGGCGAGCGCTTCGAGCCCAAGCGGCCCTTCAGTGAGCTGCGCACCGACCTCGCGGCCGCCGAAGAAGCGGTGGCGGTCTACGATCGCAAGCTCGCCAAGCTGCGCGAAGAGATCCGCCAGGGCGAGGCGGTGGAGCACGAGCACGACGACCTGACGCGGCAGATTGCCGAGCTCCCGCAGACCTTCCTCCAGCGCCTGCGCGAGCAGCTCGCCAGCTACCTGCGCGACATGGATCTGGTCGCAATCGGCGACCGGCTGGCCACCGAGCCGCAGGTCGACGCCCTGGCCAAGCGCTACCTCGGGCTGCGCAAGCAGACCGAGTATCTGCGCGAGAGCGGCAAGCACCTTTTGCAGAACACCGCCGTGCCGATCAACCAGACCCTCTATTCACTCGACCGCGAGCTGCGCAAGTACCAGAAGCCCAAGGCCGCCGCGGTCGCCGTCGATCGCATGACCCGCCTGCAGAAGCTCGAGCAGCGCTACGCCAAGTGCCAGCAGCAGGCGGCGCGCTACCAGCAGACAAGCCGCGCCGTCTACATGTTCGAGGACTACGTCTTTGCCCGCCTGGATGACGACTTCCTGTGGTGGGATCTGATTGCCTATGCCTTCACCCAGCGCAGCGCGACTCCGGAAAAAGTCTACGGCTACTTCATTCCCGAAGTGGTGGAGTTTCAGCAGAACCACCCCGACCACCACTACCGCGGCTGGGAGCGCGACGAGTCGCTCGTTGATGTCGAGGCCCAGGCGGCGGCGGCCAGCCTGCAGCTCGGTCATGACCGGACCGGGGATCTCGACATCTCGTAGCCGCCCTTTACCGACCCGATAGAAAAAGAGACAGCGCAGGCAATGGCACAGCCGCTCCGGATTGTGAACTATGCGGTCAACGGCACGGGCGCCGGGCACCTGACGCGGCTCGTCGCCATGAACCGCTGGCTGCGGCGCTACGCCGCGGTCCTGGAGCTGCGCGCCGAGATCTACTTTCTGACCACCAGCGAAGCGGACGGCCTGCTGTTTCACGAGCAGTTCGCCTCCTTCAAGCTGCCGTCCAAGACCATCGTTGGCGAGACCGGGATCGACAAGCTCACCTACCTGGCGCTGGCCAAGCAGTGGATCTGGCACTCCCTGTCGCTCATCCGGCCCGAGCTGTTGATCGTGGACACCTTTCCGCGCGGCAGCTTTGGCGAGCTCTTGTCGGCGCTCGATCTGTGCCGGCACAAGGCGTTCATCCACCGCCCGGTCAAAGAGGAATTCGCCAGCCGTCCCGACTTTCAGACCATGCTGCCGCTTTATGATCTCATCCTCGTTCCGGAGTACGCCGAGCACGCCGCCGGGGTGACGCGCCGCAGCAACCTGCGCTTCACCGGACCGGTGATGGTGCGCGAGCGCGCCGAGCTGTGGTCAAAAGCGGAGGTCCGCGCGCATGTGGCGGCGCTGCCGGACGAGCTCGTGGTGTACGTGTCCGCCGGCGGCGGCGGCGACGCCTTGGCCGAGGAGCAGCTGCACCGCACCTGCGCCGCCCTGCTCGGCGAGCCGGGGGTGCGGATCGTCGTCGGCGCCGGACCACTTTACCGCGGCCGCCCCCTGCTGCGCGAGCGGGTGCTGTGGCTGCAGCAGCCGGCCATCGCCGAGCTGATGGACGGCTTCGATCTGGCGGTCTGCGCCGCCGGCTACAACTCCTTCTACGAGCTGATGCACGCCGGAGTGCCGACCCTGTTCCTGCCGCAAGAAAAGGTCGTCGATGAGCAGGATCGCCGCGCCGCGCGAGCCTGCCAGGCAGGGGCGGCGTTCCTGCTGCCCGGATCGGCGAGCGATAACGGGCTGGCCAGCGCTCTGCGGCCGATCCTGGCCGAGCTTCGCGACCCGGTCGCGCGCGAGCGGGCACGGACGGCGGCGCGGAGCCTGGCGCCGACAAACCACGCCCGCGACGCAGCGGCAGAGCTCCTGCGGCTGCTCGTGCCCGGTCATCGCGTCGACCGCGCCTGTGAGGCCATCCACGATGAGCTGCTCATCGCGCTGCGCGCCGACTCCGTTCAGTTCGAGCAGGTGGTCGAGCTGATGCACGCCCTGCGCCCCGAGCCGGTCGGCGCCGGATCCGGACGCGCCCGCGAGGAACTGGCCGCGCAGGCAAGCCTGGATCTTTTGCGCCTGGGCCGCCGCCAGCAGATCCCGCAAGCCGTGCTGCTGCGCGCGGTGCGCCTGCTCGCGCCCAAGCTCGGCGCAGGGACCGCGGCGGAGCGTGCGAGCAGCGCGGCAGCGGTGCTGGGTGCCCTGGCGCAGTTCGCCGACTGGCCGGCGGCGCTGTCCTTCATGAAGCTGCTCGTGGCCGAGCGCCGGCAGCGAACCCCCGAGGCCGCGGACGAGCTCCTGCGCTTCCTCGCCACCCTGCAGCGGCAGGGTGAGGATCTGCTGCGCGGCATCTCCTATCTGTCGCAGGCGCACGGCCAGCACGGCGCGTACGCGAGCAACCGCGAGCTCCTGCAGGCCGCGCAGAGCCACCTGCAAGCCGCTGCCAAAAGCTCTGCGCGGCCAGCCGACGCAGCGCACGCCGCTCCACCGGAAGAGGACTCCCCATGAGCCCACCGGCCTCCCCTGCCCCACCGGCCAGACTGCGCATCGATCCGCGCCTTATCGGGATGCAGCGCGGCCAGCCGGTAAGCGGCCCGCAGACCCTGCACATCGACGTCACCAACGGCTGCAACACCAACTGCGTCACCTGCTGGGATCACTCGCCGCTGCTCCAGCTTGGCCGCAGCGTCGCCTGGAAAAAGCAGAAGATCGACGCCGCGACCGTGTCCGACATCCTCAACGATGTCGCCGAGCTCGGCGGCCTGCGCGCCGTCATCCTGTCCGGAATGGGCGAGCCGTTCACCCACCCGGACATCTACCAGATGATCGCCGAGGTCAAGCGCCGCGGCCTGCACCTGACCCTGATCACCAACCTGGTGGCCGCCGACGCGCAGCGCATCGTCGAGCTGGGGGTCGATCAGCTGCTCATCGGCATCCACGGCGCTTCGGAGTCCTCCTATCGCGCCTTTCACCCGAGCTTCGTCCGCGATGAGTGGCCGCGGCTCCTGCAGCTGCTCGAGCACTTCGCCCGCCACGGCCGTCGCTTCAAGCACGTCCACGTCATCTGCCGGACCAACGCCG
This sequence comes from Pseudomonadota bacterium, assembly GCA_035437965.1. Taxonomy (GTDB): domain Bacteria; phylum Myxococcota_A; class Polyangia; order Palsa-1104; family JAEUJZ01; genus CALFML01. Next base: position 2,778 of record DAOMZC010000307.1, on the reverse strand, counting down.
CGGAGCTCGTCCAGATGATCGAGCTCGGCGACCGCTACGGCGCCGAACAGTGCAACTTCAAGCTCGCGAGCCTGCGCGACGGCACCGAGCGCATCGGCGTAACCGCGGCGCAGCGTCAGGAGCTGATCGAGACGCTCATCCCGGCCGCGCAAGCCGCAGCGGCAACGCGTAACGTGAAGACCAACCTGCAAGTCTTCGCCCAGCAGCTGCAGGCCGGCGGCGCCGCCACCGCTCCCATCGACGAAGTCGGCTGCTTCATGGGCTACGCCTACAGCCGGATCCTCGTCGATGGGACCGTCCTTTACTGCTGCAGCACCGAGGTCCGGGTCGGCACCCTCGCGGACGGCACGAGCTTCGCCGAGCTCTGGAACGGCCCGGCGTGGAACGCCCTGCGCGCCCGCCTGCGCCGGGGAGAGTACTTCGACTCGTGCCAGCAGTGCGGGAAGTTCAACCAGAACGTCCAGCTGAGCCAGCGCTTCGCCAAGACTTATGGCGTCGAGCGCCTGTACGAGGTTACCGGACGAAGCCCGAGCACTCCCAAGGAGCCAGCACCCCGGCGTTGAGCGGCGCGGCAAGCGAAGCAGCTGCGCCGGCGCGCCCGTCAGTTCGCCCGCTTGGCCTTACCGCCAAGCACGGCCTTCACCTTGTCGCCGATTCCCTTGAGCGAGATCTTGCGCTCCTGATGCTCGGTCTTCTTGGCGACCGATATAGTGAGCACACCGTCTTTCAGCTCGGCCTCGACTTGCTCTGCATCGGCGCCTTCGGGGAGCGTGAAGGACCGCGCGAAGCTGCCGTAGCTGCGCTCGTAGGTGTAGTACGTCTCGCCCTCCTCGCGCTCTTCGGCTTCCCGCCGGCCGCTTATGGTGAGCCGGTCGCCGCTCAGCGAGATGTCGAGGTTCTCCTCTTCAAGACCCGGCACATCGGCCGTGAACACGTACGCGTCCTTGGTCTCCTTCACCTCGAACCGCGGCGCGAAGACGGCCGGCTCGTTCAGAACCGAGGGTAGCGTCCCGGCGAATGGCTCCCAGCCCATGAGATCGCGCATCAGTCGGAGCGGCTCCCACTGAGCCGGCGTGTTCTCCAGTTGCTGCCCGGTCCGTCGAATTAGATTCGCCATTTTAAGACCTCCTGTTTAGCTGCACTCTGCGTCCCACCCGCAGAAGCGTGGGTAGTACTCCTGCTACTTGGAGCGATAATCACTTCTCTTTGGAGTGTCAATGGCCTGCCCGCGCCGCGCGTCAGCCTCGGCAGTGCGACCTGAACCGGTACTCTCTAAGCTCGCTCGACCACCACGATCGCCCAGCCCGATGAGAACGGCGTCAGCAGCGCAGCCTCCTGACCGTTCCAGTCGATGACCCGATCCGGGCTCGCCAGCCGCTTGAAGGTCGCAAGCGAAGCGCAGCCGAGCACCATGGCCGCGAGCGGTGCGCAGTGGGCCAGTGCCGCCCAGATGGTACCTGCAGAGGGTCCGGACCAGATGGTAAACTGACGGTTGAGAATCAGCTCATCGCCGCGTCGCTCGCCGCCGGTGAGCCGCTGCACGCGCGCCCGCAGCGGTCCGTCCGGCGGACCCAGGTCCCAGATGCAGCCGACGATCTGGTTACAGGTGTTGGGGTTGAGCGGAATCACCGGCCGATGGCGGTTCACCTCGACCGGGTCCGGATCGTACTCGGTAAACCACAGCTCGCAGGACGGAACGATGTCCTCTTTGAATTTGAGGTAGCTCCAGCCCGGCGCGTCGGGCTCGGTCTCGGTCTGCCAGCGGTAGTTTACGTGCTCGTACTCGGGGCGATAGGCCGCGAGCTCTTGCTGCACCGCGGGAAGCCGCTGGCGCAGCGCGGAGGCGATGAGAGAAAATCCGGGCGCCACGGTGCGAGCCTCCGACCGCAGGCTGAGACCCTTTTTCTCGCGGGCGGAGTTCTCGGCGGCGCAGTATGCGGCGACGTCGCTAAGCTTGACGAACTCCAGGTATTGGAAGGTGCGACCCAGCGGCTGGTTGGCAGGTGCATGAAATGGCAGATAGCGACAGCTGACGCCCCCCGGATGCTCGCGCGCGCCATCTGGAACGGCATATCCGCGGCTTCGGAGCTCGTTGTAGGGAGAAAGGTCGGCGACCACCGTGTAGGCATGGTCAAAGGAGGAGTCCGCGGCGACTGGATCGGGCATCGTAGCTACGATACACGATTCTTGGGAGCTCGGTCCTACGGCTCAGCAAACGCGCGGATGACGGCGATGAGGGCGTCGACCGCCGCCGGCTTCTGGGCGAGGTCGGGGTTGCCGGGCATCAGCGGGCTCTTATTCACCGCGCCGCCACCCCCGATCAAGACGCGGCGCAGCCGGGCGTTGCTGGCGTTGGCCTGCCAGACGCGGTCGCTGAGCCGCTGCGGGCGCGGATGGGTCGCGGCCGCCTGCGGGCCATCGCCGTTGCCGCGCGCCCCGTGACAGCGGGCGCAGCGCTCGGCGTACAGGAGCTCACCGGCGGCCCGGTCGGCGGGGCTCACCGAGGGCGGCTTCTCGACGGGAAACTCGGTCGGGCCGGAAGAGCCGCGCTGGCATCCCAGTGCGCAGACGGCGCCCAGGAGCCAGGCAACCAGCAAGCGGCGGCGGCCGTGCTTACTACTGGCCGACCCGTCCGCGCTCTCTCGCCTCGCTGCCGCATCCATGAGCAGGCGCACAATACGCGCAAGTCAGCTCCGGGCCAAGACTTTGCGCAGGCTGACGCGCGTAATGAAGCGCACCTCGACCCACTGCGGCGAGGTGACCACGCGCGGGTGCTTG
>DAOMZC010000306.1:0-7163 GCA_035437965.1 Pseudomonadota bacterium | reverse complement strand
CTGGTGCTGGCGCTGGCGCAGCTCGGCGCGCTGCTGCCGGGGCGCGTCCGGACCGCGGCCGGTATCTTGGGGCTGGGGCTCGTGGGCGGGCTGCTGCTCGCCTGGGGCGCGCTCTGCCAGTCGCACCAGAGCACGCTCCTGGCCACCGGCAGCGGCCTGACGGTCGAGCTGCTGCGCGAGTCGCTGGCCCTGGCGGCGCTGCGCGAGGCGCTGCTGCTGCTCTTGCCGGGTGAGCTCGGGCTGCTGCTGCTGCCGCTGCTCGTCTTTGGCGGGCTCCTCGTTTTGCGACAGGCGCGGGCGCTGCAGGTCGTAGGGCGCTCGCTGCTGGGGCTCGCCGCGGGCGCGGTCCTGTGGGCGCTGTGGGCACCCGCGGCGGCGCTGCCCGAGTCGCTCTTGCACCACCCGGTGGGCTTCGTCGTCACCGACGCCTGGCGGACCCACCGCGCCCACGCGCGGCCCGGCCCGCTGGTCAAAAGCGTCGCGCCCGCGGCCACCGACCCGGCCGACGCCGTCGACCCGACCGCCCCCGAAGCGGCCTCCAGCGACGAGCCGCCCGCCGACGCCCCGAGCCCGATCGGCGCCGCCGAGGACCTGGTGCTGGCGCTGCCGGCGCCGCAGTTCGCCCACCCCGACAGCGAGCGGCCGATCAAAAAGACCATCCCGACCGCGGCGGGCGCGCGGCCCTACAACATCCTCTGGGTGCTCATGGAGAGCACGGGCCTTGACTACGCGCTCAAGCCGGCCCCGGGCAGCGACGGCAAGGTCGCGATGCCGTTCCTGCAGTCGCTGACCGAGAAGGGCTACTTCCTCAGCAACCACTTCTCGGCCGGTAACTCCAGCCCGCGCGGCATCTTCTCGCTGCTGTCGGGGCTCTACGTGATGCCCGAGGTGGCGATCTTCGACGTGCGCAAGGATGTCTACCTGCCGTCGCTGGGCAGCTACCTCGGGGCCCGCTACCGGCGCTTCCTGGTCACGCCGGCGTCGCTCGACTGGTACTTCCCGCACTCGTTCCTGCTCCACAGCGGCTTTGGCGAGCTGTGGGGCTATCACGCGCTGCCGGTGCGCAAGAACGCCCCGGGCGGCCGCGCCCACGCGCGCGATGAAGCCGAGACGGTGAGCTTCTTCCTTCATCAACTGGATGACCCCGCACCGCCGGGCGCGCCGTTCGTCGCCGTCTATTACAGCTTCATCGCCCACTGGCCCTACCCGGATTACGGCGAGGGCACCCACCTGTTGAAGCCGACTCGGCCGCTTAACAATTACTACAATAACCTGCGCTATCTCGATCAGCAGATCGAGCGTATCTATGAACATTTAAAGCAGAAGAACCTCCTTGAGGATACAATCTTGGTCTTCGCCGGAGACCACGGCGAGGCGTTCGGTCAGCATCAACACAACTATACGCACTCGCGCGCCAGCTATAACGAAAACTACCGCACGCCGGCCCTCTTGCTGCACCCGCGCCTGTTCCCGCCCCGGGTGTTTACCGCGGCGACCAGTCATGTCGATATCCTGCCGACCCTGCTCGACGCGCTGGGCGTCGCCTATGAGCCGAAGCGGCTGCAGGGGGAGTCGCTTTATCAGGATAAGTTCCGCCGCAAGTACATCTTCTTGTATGGCAATGAGGACACTGTCTCGTCGATTAGCGAGGACCTCATCAAGCTGCAGATCTCGTTCAAGAGTAACGCCTGCTGGGCGTTCGACCTGAAGCTCGACCCCGAGGAGAAGCGGCACCTGCCCTGCCTGCCCTATAAAGATCAGCAGCAGGCGCTCCTGCTTTATCGCAAGAACCAGCGGGTGGCGCTGCGCCGCTACAACCGCGAGGCGCACGGCGCCGCTGGCCCGACCGTCGCGCCGTCGCCGCCCCCGGTCCGCCACGCCCGCAACTGAGCGCCCCGACTTCCGGCCCGATTCCCGCAGATCCGCGCTGGCGGCCCTTCCAACGCGGTCGGGCGCGTGTTATTCGGGCGGGATGTCGACCTCTGATTCGGAAACGGGCTTGTCTGGTTCTTCGCCGGCCGCTGCGCGGGAGGGCGGGCTGCCGCCCGGGCTCGCCGGGTGGGCGCTCATCCTTGGGGCCTCGTCGGGCTTTGGCGAGGCAATCGCGCTGGAGCTGGCGCGCCGCGGCATGGACATCCTGGGCGTGCACCTGGACCGCCGCAGCACCATGCCCAACGTCGAGCGCATCGTGGCCGAGATCCGCGGCCTGGGGCGCAAGGCGGTGTTCTTCAACTCGAACGCCGCCGACGAGCAGAAGCGCAAAGACGTCTGCCAGCACATAAATGGCGAGCTCGCCGGGGCCGCGGCGCCCAAGGTGCGGGTGCTCGTCCACTCGCTGGCGTTCGGGACGCTGCGGCCGTTCGTGCCGCCGGTGGGTAACGACGGCACGGTGGGGGCGGCGGACCTCATCAGCAAGCCGCACCTGGACATGACGTGCGACGTGATGGCGCACTCGCTGCTCTACTGGACCCAGGAGCTGCTGGGGCTCGGGCTGCTCGGGCGGGGGTCGCGGATCTTCGCCATGACCTCGGCGGGCGGGCACCGGGTGATCCCGCAGTACGGCGCGGTGTCGGCGGCCAAGGCGGCGCTGGAGTCGCACTGCCGGCAGCTCGCCTTCGAGCTGGCGCCGCTCGGCATCACCGCCAACGCCCTGTGTGCGGGGGTGACCGACACCCCGGCGCTGCGCAAGATCCCCGGCAACGAGCTGATGATCGCCGCGGCGACCGCGCGCAACCCGGCGCGCCGCCTGACCACGCCGCAGGACGTGGCCGATGCGGTGGCGCTGCTGAGTCACCCGCTGGCCGGCTGGATCACCGGCAACGTGATCAACGTCGACGGCGGCGAGGACATCGCCGGCTAGCGGCGGCGGTCACAGGAACACCCGCAGCGCGAACCAGACCGCCAGGATCGCGCCCAGCCCGACGATCGCCCGCCGCAACAGCTCGGCGTTGACGCGCTGGGCGACCCGCGCCGCGACATAGCCACCGCACAGCGCCCCGGCCCCGACCGCCACCCCGGCGCGCAGGTCGAGCAGCCCCTTGTGCCAGAACAGCGCCCCCGCCAGCAGGTTGACGAGCAGCCCGAGCCACGCCTTGAGCGCGTTGTGCTCGTGCAGGTCGCCGTCGATGAACAGGCCCATGAGGGCCAGCATCAGGATGCCCATCCCGGCCCCGAAGTAGCCGCCGTAGACGCAGATGACGAACTGCAGCAGCACGCCCACCACCGGCGGCAGCCGGCGCTCGCTGCCCAGCGTCCACCGCTTCAGCTGCGGCTGCACCGCCAGCAGCACCGTGGCGATAAGGACCAAGAGCGGCACCGCGTACTTGAACACCCGCTCGCCGCCCGAGACCAGCAGCGCGACGCCCACCGCCGAGCCGAGCGCCGTCGGCAGCAGCAGCAGGCGCAGGTGGCGCCGGGTGCGCTTGAGCTGCGGCCAGAACCCCACCGCGCTGCCGAGCCCCCCGATCCACAGGGCCGCCGAGTTGGTCGCATTCGCGCTGAGCTCGGGGACCCCGAGCGCCACCAGCACCGGGAAGGTGACCAGCGAGCCGCCGCCGGCGACGGCATTTATCGCCGAGGCGACCAGGCCCGCGAGGAACATCGCGAAAAGGACCCAGGCGTCGGGCTGAACAAGCGCCGCGCTCAGCATGACCGCCCCCCGTCCGAGCGCTGCACCGCCGCGGTCGTCTTCGCCGCCGCCCTCATCGGCCCCGGCGCAGCACCCGGCGCAGCACCTTGCCACGGTCCGAGCGCGGCAGCGCGGCGACGAACTCGATGCGGCTCGGGGCCTTGAAGTGGGCCAGGCGCATCCGCACGTGCTCGATGAGCTCGCGCTCCAGGGCGTCATCCTCGGCGTGGGTGCTCTTGAGGACGACGAACGCCAGGCCGCGCACCAAGCCCTGCTCGTTCTCTTCGCCGACGATCGCGACCTCGAGCACCGCCGGGTGCTGGAGCAGGATGTCTTCGACCTCCAGCGGCGAGACGAAGATGCCACCGATCTTCAAAAGGTCGTCGGCCCGGCCGTCGTAGTAGTAGAACCCGTCCTCGTCGCGGTGGAACAGATCGCCGGAGACCACCCAGTCGCCGCGCAGGGTGTGCTTGCTCAGCTCGTGCGCCTGCCAGTAGCACAGCGCCGCCGAGTCGCCCTTCACCCACAGGGTGCCGATCTCGCCCGGCGCCGCGTCCTGACCGTCGAGGCGCACCACCCGCGCCTGGTAGCCGGGCACCAGCCGGCCGAGCGAGCCCGGACGAACCTCCCCGAGGCGGTTGGAGATGTAGATGTGGAACAGCTCGGCCGAGCCGATGCCGTCGAGGATCTCGACGCCGTAGGTGCGCACGAAGCGCTGGTAGAGCTCCTTGGGCAGCGCCTCGCCGGCCGAGGTCACCACGCGCAGCGGCCGCAGGTCGGCCCCCGGGTTGGCGTCGAGCATGCGGCTCAGCGAGGTCGGCACCGAGGTCAGCACCGTCACCTGATGGCGGGCGATGAGCTCCATCAGCACCTCGGGGGTCGGCCGCTCGCGGAACAGCACGGTGGTGCCGCCGACGGCAAACGGGAACATGAGGTTGGTCCCGGTGCCGTAGCCGAAGTAGAGCTTGGGCACCGCGATGGTGATGTCGCTGGGGGCGATGCGCAGGACCTGCTTGGCGTAGCCCTCGGTGCTGTAGGCGAAGTCGTGGTGGAAGTGGACCGCCGCCTTGGGCTTGCCCGTCGAGCCGCTGGTGAACAGCCACACCGCGGGGTCGTCCTTGCTGGTCGGGTAGGTGCCGCGGCGGGGGTAGCTCATCGCCTCGTCCCAGCGCACCACCTTGACCCCGGGCAGCGACGGCAGGGTCAGGGCCCCCTCGCCGACCACGATGATCACCCGCAGGCAGTCGCACTCGGGCAAAAGGTCCGCCACCCGGTCGAGCAGATCGGCGTCGGTGATGAAGGCGCGGCAGCGGGTGTAGCGCAGGTAGTAGGAGTAGTCGGCGGACGGCAGCTCGGGGTTGCACATCGCCACCACCGCGCCGGCCTTCAGGATGCCGAAGAACGAGGCGGCGAACTCGGCGCTGTCGAACAGGCCGATGAGGCAGCGGTCCTCGGGGCGGACGCCGGCGGCCCACAGGGCGCCGCACAGGCGCTCGGCGGACTCGTGGAGCTGCTCGTAGGTGTAGGTCCCGCGGTCGTCGATCACTGCCGGGTGCTCGCCGCGCCCCTCGCGCAGGCGTCCGTCCAGGAAGTAGTCGGCCATATTGAAGATGTCGGGGAAGCTGGGGATCGGCTGATCCGGTAGCGCTCGCGCCGGCGATGCGGACGAGGGGACTGTATGGCTCATGGCGCGAGCATACCCCAGGATCCCGACCATGCGTCTAGGCAGCGTCGCAGTGATTTGACAGAATTGAGATATGGAACCGGCGCGCCCGACGCGGTCGAGCAAGCTCGTGTGTCCTGCAGGTTCGCCAGAGCCAGCGGGAACTGAGCGCTCGGCAGGCGAGCCAGCGCCGGTGGAAGCAACGAGCCTGAGGCCCCCGCCGAGCCCGTCAGCGTCGGCAGCGATGGGCCTGGGGCGCCCGCGCGCGGCGGCGCGCCTGAGCCAGTCGGCCCGCTGGTCGCCGGTCGGGCGCTTGGTGAGCCTGCTCCTGCTGGGTGCCGGAGTGCTCACCGCGCAGACCGGCGAGCCCGCGGCCGATTATGTGTACCTCGGCCGCGCCGTGACCGCTGGCCAGCGCGCCCGCCAGCTGCGCTCGATCGCGGCGCCGCCCACGGACTGGACCCGTGAGACCTTCGATGACGCGGGCTGGACCGCGGTGCCGGTGACTACCCTGCCGCTGCCGCCGCTGCCGAGCAAAGCGACGAGCGCCGGCGCGCTCTGGCAGACCGCCGCTCCCGCAGCCGCTCCGGCACCGCCGCCCGAGCCGGTCCTCATCTTTGCCGATGATGTCGCCCCGCAGCCGGCCGCGCCGCCGCCGCCATCGCCACCATCGTCGCCCCCGTCACCGACCGCCAAGCCGGCGACAGCTGGTGGTCCGCCGCTCGGTCCGCCGCCGCCCAGTCCGCCGCCGCCGGGGTTTGGCACCCTGGGGGCGTTCGCGGTCCGCGCCGCCACTGCCGCGGTGCTGCCCCTGGGACCGGCGCTGGTGGCGGCCGGGGTGCCGGTCAACGGCGGAGCCCCCGGCATGGCGGCCGACGCCCCGGTCTTTCCCGCGTGCAGCGGGGCCCTCTACGCGCGGCGCCACTTCGATCTCGGCCCGGAGGCGGGGCAGCTGTCCGGCTTGACGCTGCGGATCAAGTACACCGACTCGTTCGCCGCTTACCTCAACGGCGTCGAGGTCACCCGCCGCCGCCTGCCGGACGCGGCGCAGACGGTCGCCAGCACGCTCGCCAACGACCGCGGCCCGGTCGAGCCCGAAAGCTTCTATCTGCCGCTGACCCCGGGCCAGCTGCGCGAGCAGGACAACATCCTCGCCGTCGAGGTGCACGCCAAGTCGCTCGACCGCTGCGCCAAGGCCGACTTCGAGCTCCTCGGCGCCTCGGGGCCCAAGGTCGTGCGCGGCCCCTACATCGAGCGCCTCGCCGATGGCAGCCTGGACCTGGCGCTGGAGACCGACCTGCCAGCGGTGATCGAGCTGCGCTACGGCAAGGGAGACGCCCGCACCGAGCACGATCGCCTGCTGCGCATCTCCGCCCTGCCGCAGACCAGCCACCACGGCCGCATCACCGGGCTGCGCCCCGGCCGCGTCTATCACTACCAGGCGGTCGTCGTCGGTCCGGGTGGGTCGCGCAGCGAGCTGCCCGTGGTCGCCCTGCACACGCCGCCGCCGCCCGGCCGCCCGCTGCGGGTGGTGCTGTACGGCGACTCGCGCTCCGGGCACGCGATCCATGCTCAGCTCGTGCAGGCGATCCTCGACGAAGATCCCGACTTCGTGCTCAACACCGGTGATGTCGTCGAGCGCGGCACTGAAGAGGGCGACTGGGACCGCTTCTTCGCGGTCGCCGGCCCGCTGCTGGCGCGGGTGCCGGTCTACCTGGCGCCGGGCAACCATGAGTACGCGCGCCGCCGGCAGGGGGCGCTGCGGCTGTTCGCGCTGTTCTCGAGCATGTTCCCGGTGCAGGGCCCGCTGCCGCCGGCGCGGACGCCACCGGCACGGGCGGCCACATCCGAATTGAAGCCGTGCCCCTGGCC
>DAOMZC010000305.1:0-7178 GCA_035437965.1 Pseudomonadota bacterium | reverse complement strand
CTTGCCGAGCGTGCGCAGCGCCTCGGCGGCCCGCTTGACATCGCCATCGCGCAGCGCTCCTGCGGACTTGACGCGCGGGGGCAGCGCCAGGCGCGGAGCCGCGGCCGCAGCGCCTTTGGGTGCTTTGGGCGCTGCCGGCGCTACCGCCGCCCCCGTTGCAGCGCCGACTTCGTGATAGCCCTCGCGAAGCTTCTCGGCAATCTTTTTGTCCAGCTCGCGCCGGGCGGCGTCCTCGGTCGGGAACGCCTTTTCCTTGCGCTGGCCATCGCTGCCGAGGCGACCGAAGACGACGATGAACGTCGTGCCCTCGACACTCGGCATCCAGAACTTGGCGCTGGTCCCTTGCACGAACTCGAATCTGCGCATGATGGCATCCTATGGCACCCGCGGGGGCGCCCTTTTCATGGCTCGTATTGCAGGCTTGCGGTCAGGATAGCAGAGTCTGTAGCTAGTTGTCTTCTGCGCTTACAGGCCGACTACCGGGCGCGGTCCGGCGTCGTCAAGGAGGTCGACGGGGCTACACTTGTCGATGTGGCCGATGAGGTTTTTGTACAGGCCGAAGCCGACCAGCTTGCGCAGCCGGGGGGAGAAGCTGCGGGCGGTCGCGATGGGAATGCCGAGCTGCTGGTTTTCCTGCTGGCGCATCCAGCCGGCGCAGTAGTTCATGGCAAGGCCGATGCGGGGGGTGTCCGTGCGGTTCGCGCCGCCGCCGTGCCACAGGCTGCCGTTGAAGATCAGCACGCTGCCGCGCTTCATCTCGGCGGCGATGGTGTCGCAGGGAGCAAACGGGACCGGCGCCGCGACGCTCTTGTGGGAGCCGGGAACCAGGCGCGTGGCGCCGTTTTCTTCCGTGAAGTCGGTCAGCGCCCACATGGTGTTGCAGATGATGGGCACGTGCGGCCGCGGCAGCGGAATGAGCTGGTCGTCGGCGTGCAGCGGCTGGGCGCTCTCCCCGGGGCCGATGCTGATCGAAGACAGGGAAGAGACCAGGCAGCCGCGATCGAGGACGCGCTCGACGATCGGCAGGATGCTCTTTTGCACCGGCACGGCCTGGTACAGCGCGCCCACCGCCAGCAGGTTGTAGATGCGCAGGGTGTGGACGCCCTCGAACAGGTTGGTCGCCGGGCGGACCTGCAGCTCCTCTTGCAGGCGGCGGATGTCGGCGGCCAGGGCATCGATGAGCGCGGGCTCGATGGCGTCCGCGAGGACCGTATAGCCGTCGCGCTCCAAGCGTTCCAGGTGGGTGTTCAGATCCGTTTCAGCGAGCATGGCAAAGGAGTCTACCGCGCAATCGAGCCGCGGATGCGGCTTTCCGCCGAGCTCGCGCGCTCTTTGCTATGGGCGATAGGGGCATTCCCGGCCTGCTCGGCGTAGCGTGCAGCCGAGGTGGGCGACGTGACTTCAGGTGCTCATCACTGCCGAATTGACAGCGCCGGCCGGGCTGGCAAGACTGCGGAGCGATGGAGCGCTCTCCGCCTTCCCGCCACTTTTGCCGCTCGCCGCCTCCGGGTCGCTCAGGCTTTGGTCTGTTTTCCCCCCGCCACGCGCTTGTGACCGGCGCAGCTGGAACAATTGGCGGCGCCCTCGTTCGGACCCTTTCGGCGCGCCACCCGGAGCTGCGCTTCTCGCTGGTGGATCAAGATGCCGCCGGCCTCACGCCGCTTGTCCGCGAGCTGCCCGGACGCAGCGTCGCCCTGCCGTGGGATCTGGCGGATATCGTCACGCTGCCGCGTTTGTGGGAGCGTGCCGTTGCAGAGTTTGGCCCGATCGATCTGCTGATCAACTGCGCCGGGTTCATGGAGATCCGGTCGTTTGCCGCGACTCCCTGGGAGCTCGGCGAGCGGCTGCTGCAGGTAGATCTAATCAGTCCGCTGCGGCTGATGAACCTCGCGGTCGCGGCCCTGGGCGGCGCCGCGCCGGTGAGCGACTCGTCGCCCGCTGCAGGCCCGCCGGACCCCGGCAGTCGCGCCGCTGTCCGCGGCTGGATCGTCAACATCAGCAGCATGGCCGGCCGGGTCCCGCTGCGTGGCTGCAGCTACTACGGCGCGGCCAAGGCGGGCCTGGCGGCGGCCTCGCAGGTCGCCGGGTGGGAGCTGGCCGCCGCCGGGATCCACGTCCTCACCGTGCTCCCCGGACCGGTCCGCTCGAACCTGGAGAGCCGCGCCCGCGCCCAGGTCAAGCCGGGCCTGATCAGCCGCCACATCCCCACCGGCGACGCGGTCGTGCTCGCGGACCGGATCGAGCGCGCGCTCGCCACCGCCCGGCGCCGCCTGGTCTACCCGGCCTTCTACGGCCTGGCGGATCGACTGGTCGGCACCAGCAGCTGGATCGCCGCGAACCTGGGGCCGGCGCCGACGGACGCGCCCTGAACAATCCCTGAACAGCAAAAGGAGGCAGCAGATGGTCCAAGTCGATGTGTTCTGGGCATACGGCTGGGGTGCCAGCCTGGCGGCGGCAGCAGGACGGCCGCTCGGCCGCAGCGAGCAGCCGCTTGCGTCGTCGTTCTTCGTCAGCACCATCCTGTTCCTGTCGCTCATCTGGGCGCCGACCGGCATGCTGCTGCTCCTGCGCCACCCGAGCTGGGAGACGATGCAGGCCGCGCCCGCCCTGCAGTCACTGTCCGAGTGGCTGATCCTCGGGTTCGGGATCACCAACGTGACCCAGGGAATCCTCGGCTTCTGGGTCGGGCAGCGGCTGCTGCGTCAGGGCAAGGAGTACCTGGCGCAGCTCAACTGGATCTTTGGCTACTTCGGGATGTTCTTCATCCTTCTATACGGCTGGGACGGACTCGGGTACGACCGCTTCCTATATGATCGCGACCTCCTGCCCGGGAGTCCGGCGTGGACCCCGGGCGCCGCGACCGCCGCCGGCGTCCTGCCCGCGCTCGGACGGTTCCTCACAAGCAGCGTGGCCCGGACCTTGTACATAGACGGCATGTACCTCCTGCCGCCGTTCTTCTTCCTCGCCACCCGCTGGCGCCGGGCCGCGGTGGCCGAGGCCGGCGCTGTCCCGCCCTCGCCGCTCGCCCTCATCGCGAGCTACCTCGGCGGGGTGTTCCTCGTCGGGCTGGGCGGTGCCGCGGTCTGCGCGCTGAGCGTGCGCGGGATCGCGTACCTGCTCGGAATCAAAGATCAGGTAGAGCGCGGCCTCGGCCAGGCTCCGGCAAACTCCCTGGCTCATCTGGCGAGCTACCTCATCGGGCTGCCGCTGGGGATGATCTTCCTGCTCCTTACTGGACTCCGCCCGCGCGGGCTCGTGCGGCGGCTGCTCGCGCCGCTCCTGTAGAGCGCGCACATCCTTCACCTTCTGGCTCTGTGCGATCTGCGATCGCCAAGAACCTACTAAATCTCCGCGCAGCCTACATCAGCTGGTGAGCTTTCCGAGCTCGCCGCGACCTCCCAAGTAGGGAATATTGTTCCGCTTTCCGCTTACCCCAAAAAATAAAAGTGCAGAGGCGCAGATCGCGTGATCTAACCGAGCTACTAGCTCGTACTCTGTTCATGGTACGTTGGGTCAGCAGGATGGACCCCAGCGCGCAGCTAGTGGGGGGGGCGGCTTCGGCTGCCCGCGCGTCTGGGCACCGCCCTGCTGGGGCAGCTCTGGCCTCCGGGCCGAGTGGTTCACTATTTGAAGGGAGTTATGATGAAGAGAAAAAATTGGCTCTTAGGACTAGGAATGGCCGTCGCGCTGCTGCCCGCAGCGCCGGCAATCGCAGCCGATCACCGAGACGGCGCCTCGGTTGACACCGATCCGTCCACCGACATCAACGATGTGTACTCCTGGGTGGACGCGGGTGGCCAGTCCGTCTACCTGGCGATGACGGTCTTCCCGGTAGCCAGCACGACTTCGAAGTTCTCCAACTCGGCCTACTACGTGTTTCACACCACGAGCCGGGCCACCGCGGCCGGCGCCGCGACTCCGCTGGACATCACCTGCGGCTTCGACAACGCCGCCACCCAGAACATCAGCTGCTGGTTCGGCGACAGCACGAACTTCGTGTACGGCAACGCCACCAGCGCCGCGACTCCCCTGGTCTCGGGCAACATCACCGTTTACGCCGGTCCGCGCAAGGATCACTTCTTCTTCAACCTCGCCGGCTACAACCAGGTCCGCGCCAACGTCACCGGTGCGGTCGCCGCCAAGGCTCTGACGTTCAATGGCGATGGCTGCCCGACCATGCCCGCGGCTACCCTTACCGCCCAGGCACTGCAGCTCCGTCAGTCGCCCGCCGGTGGAACCCCGGCGGACTTCTTCCTGCCGCTGAATACGCTGGCGATCGTCCTCAAGGTACCCGTGGCCATGGTGAACAAGGGCGGGCCACTGTTCAGCGTCTGGGCCGGCTCGTATAGGAAGGGCTAAAGGAGAAACACTATGAAGCGAATTATTTTTTCGGCTGTGGCGTTGCTCCTTGGCTCGGTGGCTGGCTGCGGTGGCGGCTCCACCAGCACCGGCGCTTGCGCCAACGTTACCTGTCCTACGGATCAGTTCTGTGACGGTGCCAACGGCACCTGCAGAGCGGCCAGCGTGTGCGCCGGGGTCTCCTGCGCAGCGGGCACCGTGTGTGATGGCACTCCGGGCAGCGCCAACGCCGGCAAGTGTGTCGCCGCGACCTGCGGCGCAACCCAGTGCACCAACGGCCAGGTCTGCAACCAGGCCACCGCGAGCTGCGTAAACCCCGGCGTCCCCGCGCTCGGCGTGCAGATCGATCGCATGGGTCGTCCGGCGGTCAACACCGCGCTGACCAATCCCTACGGCATCTACACTCCCCCGGGCGCCCAGTCTCCGGAGACTACCGACATCACTCGGTCGATCTACAACGCCGACGCCGATCAGACCAAGTGGTCGGCGAACTGGCTGGGGACGATCACCGCCAACATCGCCATCCTCGATGGCCTTGACGCCGGCACCTGCGGCAATCAGTTTGCATACACCGCAGCGACCAAATACGCGACCCTGGCCACGGTGCTGGCCAATGACGCGCTGCTCATGGATACCTCCAAGACCACCTGCAATCAGTACCTCGCGGTGGAAGCGGGCCTGGTCTCGGGGACGCCGGCCGCCACCTGCGGCGGTCGCACGCTCAGCTACGACGTAATCGACACGACCTACTCGGTCCTGGCGATCGGCGCGCTCTCGGGCGTCACGGACGGCATTGCCGAGGTCACGAGGCCCGCGGCCGCGTTCCCGTTCTTCCAGCCCCCGATCTAAGCTCGCATCGCGGCCCTTGGCCGCAAGCTCACCCGCCGCGCCGCGGTCGCCAGACCCTGCCACAAGGCCCCTGCCTGTTGTTGGTTGGCGGTCTGAAAGCCGCGGCGGGGCGGGGGCGCAGTTGACCTGAGCATCCCTTTCTCCCTACGATTGAGTAACCATGCTCTCATATACGCGTACGGTCTGCCTCCGCCTCCTCCTAGTCGGCACCGGACTTTGCAGCTGTAACCGAGCCGCCCCGCCGCGCGAGCCAGCTGCGGCGACCGCGTCCAGCGCATCGGCGGCCCCCAGCGCAAAGGTGCCGCTGCACGCGCCGATGTCACGCAGCGAGCTGCCGACGACCGACGGCCAGATTGCGATGGCCAACCTGGTCGGCAGCCTGCACACATCGGAGGGCCTGGTGAAGGCCCGCGGATATGATCCAAGCGCGATGGCGACCGTGGTCAAGCTGCTGTGCGCAGTGGCTCACTACCGCGGCACCCTGGCCGACTATGATCAGGCGGCGCAGGTGGTCGAGCAGATGTTCAAGCTCGCGCCGCAGAGTCCGCACTCGTTCCTCGCGCGGGCCAAGCTCCGATCGATCTTCCATGAGTTCGACCTGGCGCTCGCCGACCTCGCGCAGGCCGAGAAGCTCGACCCCGAGACCGCGCAGCTCGTGTACGACGGCCGGGCGGGCATCTTCACCGCGCTCGGCAAGAGCGATGAAGCGCTGGCCATGTACAAGCAGATAAACGCCCGCCGTCCCGACACCAGCACGATGGGGCTTCTCGCCGGGCTGCTCGCCGACCGCGGTGAGCTCGCGGTGGCCGACGATCTGTTCATGAAGGCCCAGCTGCGGTTTGGGGACGTGGCGCCGTTTCCGATCGCGTGGCTGTACTTCCAGCACGGGCTGATGTGGGAGCAGGCGGGCAACCTGCCGCGCGCCCGTGAGCTCTACGCGGCGGCGGTGGATCGGCTGCCGGCTTATGCCCCGGCGATCGCGCACCTGGCGGCAGCCGAGGCGGCGCGCGCCGACCGCGATCGCGCCATCGCGCTGCTCCGGCCCCTGGTCACCGAGTCCGACGATCCCGAGTACAAGGGCCAGCTGGCCGGCCTCCTCAAGGAAGCCGGGGACCTGCCGGGAGCCGACGCGCTGCGGACCCAGGCGCGCAGCCAGTATGAGTCCCTGCTGGCCAAGCACCCGCGCGCCTTCGCCTCGCACGCCGCGCGCTTCTACCTGGGGGCCGGCGCCGATCCGCAAGCGGCCCTTGGGTGGGCCGAGAAGAACCTGGTGACGGCGGTGACCAATGACTCGCTGGCCCTGGCGATCGAAGCGGCGACCGCGGCCGGAGCCAGCGCCCGCGCCTGCGCCCTCGCCGATCAGCTGACCAAGCGCCCGTATGTCTCGGCGCGGCTGCACGTCATCACCTCGCGCGCCTTCACCGCCTGCGGCCAGCGCGATCGCGCCGCTGCCGAAGTCGCCACTGCCGCCAAGCAGAGCGCCCGCTAAACGACCGCTAAACGCGGCCCGCCGCGCAATAAAAGTTCAATTGAGCTCGGCGCGATTGAGTACGCGCCACCTGTACGATCGGACAGGGAGTCAGCCCTTGATCGTCAGAAGGGGCCACAGCCGCGCCACCCGGCTGGCCACGCCGGCGGATTCGACGGTGTCGATGACCGGCGTGATGTCCTTGTAGGCGTAGGGCGCTTCCTCTTTGAGCCGCCCCTCGTACTCGGCCATCACGTCGCGCCGCAGCCGGACCTCGGGCGCGCGCGGATCGACAGGAGTGATCACCCGCAGCTTGCCCAGCGCCTCGGCCGCCCGCCCCTCATCGTAGCGGCGTGAGTCGCCGCGGGACAGCGCCCGGCCCGCGCCATGGCAGGCGCTGCACAGCGCCGCCTCGGCACCGGCGCCGGCGAGGACGTACGAAGCGGCGCCCATCGAGCCGGGAATTATCACCGGGTGTCCGGTGAAGCGGAACGGTCCGGTG
>DAOMZC010000304.1:0-7183 GCA_035437965.1 Pseudomonadota bacterium | reverse complement strand
ATCAATGGAGCCGACTG
This sequence comes from Pseudomonadota bacterium, assembly GCA_035437965.1. Lineage (GTDB taxonomy): Bacteria > Myxococcota_A > Polyangia > Palsa-1104 > JAEUJZ01 > CALFML01. The sequence goes on along the minus strand of DAOMZC010000304.1, from coordinate 7,166 downwards.
GCTGAGTCCACCGTCGAGCAGAATCAGTCCATCACCACCGTCGATCATTACCGTGCTGAGACCGTGTACGCCGACGTAGTAGGTGTTGCCAAAGATGCGAAACGGGGTCTGCGGTTTGTTCCAGTCCTCACACGAATTGCAGATCTTGGGAGGATCCGCGCTACGCAAGGGCTCTCGGCTACTCACTGGGGCGCATTGACACAGACACAGAGCCACCTAGCGGCGCAGCTCCTCGCACAGCACGTCGTAGTCGCGCTCGGGGTCGCGGGCCGGATCGTAGGTGACCTCGATAAGGTGGATGAGCACCCGCGTCCGCATGAGGTGGCGGAGGAACCGGTGACCAAGGCCCAGCCCCTCGTGCGCCCCCTCGATGAGGCCGGGCACGTCGGCGAGCACGAAGCTGCGGCTGGAGGTGCGGGCGCCAAGCGGCAGCGACACCACGCCGAGGTTCGGCACCAGGGTCGTAAACGGGTAGTCGGCGATCTTGGGCCGCACGCGCGAGACGTGGGCGATGAGCGTCGACTTGCCGACATTGGGGTAGCCGAGCAGGCCCACGTCGGCGAGCAGCTTCAGCTCCAGCTTCAGCACCCGATCCTGACCGGGCTGGCCGGGCTCGGCGTGCTCGGGGGCCTGCCAGGTCGGGGTGGCGAAGTGGATGTTGCCGCGCCCGCCCTGGCCGCCGGCGGCGGCGACGAAGCGCTGCCCCGGAGTCGCCAGATCGCCGAGCACCGTGCCGTCCTCGGCTTTTATCACCACGCCGAGCGGGACGCGGACCAGCAGATCGGTGCCGCCCTTGCCGTAGCGATCGCGGCCCTGCCCGTGCTCGCCGCGCTCGGCGCGGTACTCACGGCGGTAGGAGACATCGAGCAGGGTGGACAGCTGGGGATCGGCCACCAGCACCACCGAGCCGCCGTCGCCGCCGTCGCCGCCGGACGGTCCGCCGCGGGGGTTGTTGGCCTCGCGCCGGAACGCAATGCAGCCGTGTCCGCCATCCCCGGCGCTGACACGGATGGAACACTCATCGACAAAGAGCATGACGGGTGGACCTGCCTGCGGCCCCCGGGTCAACGGGCGCGGTGGCCGCAGCGAACAAGAGTTCTGGGCAAGAGCCGGCGCCGACTATAAGGAGCGACACCGGGTGGCGCCCGACTGGCGGGGCAGCGGGCGGAGCGCTGGCTTACGACTGCGCGGCGGCGGTGGTGGCCTCGGCGGCCGTCACCGGCACGATCGAGACCTTGCGGCGCGTGGTCTTCCAGACCTCGAACTTGACCTTGCCGTCGACCAGCGCGAACAGCGTGTAGTCGCGCCCGAGGCCGACGTTCTTGCCCGGGTGGACCACCGTGCCGACCTGGCGGACGATGATGTTGCCCGCCTTGACGACCTCGCCGTCAAAGCGCTTGACCCCCCGCATCTTGGGCTGGGAGTCGCGACCGTTTCTACTCGAACCTTGACCTTTTTTATGAGCCATCGGAGTACCTTGCGCAAAGGGCGCGCCTCACCCTTTGTCGGGCAGCGGCGCGCGGCACGTTAATCAGGCTTTGATGTCGTCGATCTGGACCGCCGTGTACTGCTGGCGGTGACCGGTCTTGCGGCGGTAGCCCTTGCGGCGCCGGTACTTGAAGACGGTGAGCTTCTCGCCCTTCTCTTCGCCGTGCACCGTCGCGGTGACCTGGGCGCCGGCGATGTGCGGCTTCCCGACCTGGACGCTCTGGCCATCCGAGATGAGGAGCACTGGGAAGTTCACCTTGGCGCCGCTCTCGGCCTCTAGCTTTTCGATGCGAAGGCGTTCGCCCTTCTGCACCCGGTACTGCTTACCCCCAGTCTCAATTACGGCGTACATGGTCGTGTGAAGCTCCCCTTGCAAGTGATTCGACGGCAATAGATCGGCAGTGTACGCGGGCGGCCACCTGTGTCAAGCCGGGAATTTGCCTCGGCTTTCCCGCGAGACAGCTTTTGGCTTTTAGCTTTTGGCTTTTAGCTTTTAGCTTTTGGCTTTTAACTTTCTTGGAAGTCGAGGTCGCGGCCATAGGTCTCGCGCAGGCCGGCCAGGGCCATGAGAGCCAGGGCGACCAGGGCGACGCCGAGCACGACCGCAGTGCGGACAAGGCCGAGGCGCGGGTGCAGCCACTGGAACCCGAGCGAGATCGGGATGACCCCGGCGCGGACGAGGTTTGGCACGCTCGTGGCGACGGTGGCGCGCAGGTTTGTGCCGAAGTGCTCGGCAGCCGTGGTGATCAGCACCGCCCAGTAGCCAGTGGTCAGCCCGACGAGGAAGCAGACAAAGTAGAACCCGGCGGTCGAGATGCCGGCGGCGTGCAGATAAATGAGGATGCCGAGGAGCACCGCGAGCAGGCTCAGAAACAGCGCCCGCTTGCGGCTGCGCAGCTTCTGGCTGAGCAGCCCGCAGGCAAAGTCGCCGAGCGCCGCCCCGATGTAGGAGTAGAGCACCGCCTTGGCCGCCGTGACCCCCGCCCCCGGACCGGCTGCCGCGCCCGCGGACCCCACTCCCAGCGCCGCGGCGAACTCGGGCGACAGCAGCATGAGGATCCCGGCGACGAACCAGATCGGCAGCCCGATGAGGATGAGGCGCCCGTAGGCCAGCACCCGCGCCGGCCGGCGAAATAGCAGCCGCAGGCTGCCGCGGCCGTGGGCGGTGGCGACGGCGCGGCGATACAGCGCCGGCTCCAGGAGCTGCACCCGCAGCGCCAGCAGGAAAAGGCCGCTCGCCCCGCCGACGACGTAGCAGGCGCGCCACGGCAGCAGCACCGCCAGAGCGGCCGCCGCAATCCCGCCGCACAGCCCGCAGCCGGCGACCAGGGTCGTGCCCAGGCCCCGCCGCTCGGTGGACAGGGTCTCGCTGACCAGGGTGATCGCGGCGCCGAGCTCGCCGGCCAGGCCGAGGCCAGCGAGGAACCGGCACGCCGCGTAGCCGGTCAGCGTCCCCACCGCCGCGTTGGCCAGCGTCGCCAGCGAGTACAGGAGCAGCGAGCCATAGAGCGCCCGCACCCGCCCGCGCCGATCGCCCAGCGTCCCCCAGACGAAGCTGCCGATGAGCAGGCCGCCGAGCTGCCAGTTCTGCAGCATCACCCCGGCCCGCAGGTGCTGCGCGCTCGCCACCCCGAGCCCGGTCAGGCTGGGGATGCGCAGCACGCTGAACAGAAATAGATCAAGGATGTCGATGAAGTAGCCGAGCGCGGCCAGCCCGACGACACGGCGCTGCATGGCGGCAGTATCGTCGCTGCCGCCGGGCGACGCCAGCAAAATGGGCGGCCGCCCCCATACCTATAGGGCGAGCTCGGGCAGCGCCTGCAGGGTATCTATGATCAGGTCGGCGCCCGACTGGTCCTGGGCGTAGCGGTTGCCGGCGCGCACCGCGACGCAGCGCATGCCGGCGATGCGCGCCGCGGCGATCCCGGCCATGGAGTCCTCGATCGCCAGGCAGCCCGCCGGGGCGACCCCCAGCAGGGTGGCGGCGCGCAGGTAGGGCTCGGGGTCGGGCTTGCCGCGGTCGTACTCGCCGGCGCACACGGTGATCTTGAAGCAGTCGGTCAGCGCCAGCGCCCCCAGCACCAGCTCGGCCTCCGGGCGGGTCGAGCCGGTGACCAGCGCGCACGGCTTGTGGGCCGCCGCCCAGCGGACGATCTGGCGCGCCCCGGGCAGCTCGCAGGGGCCGTGCTTGGCGAACAGGGCGACGCGGGCCTTGTACACCGCCAGCTCGAACTCCTTGGGGCCCCACGGGACGCCGCCGTGGTCGTAGATGAACTTGTAGATCTCGCCGAAGGCGTGGCCGACGACGAAGTCGCGCTCGAGGACCGACAGCTCGCGCCCGAGCGGCCGCAGCGCCAGCTCGATGGCGTCGGCCGCCTCGCCCTCGCTGTCTACGAGCGTCCCGTCGAGATCGAAACACACGGCGGCGACCGTGTCCCACTTTAATGCCGACATGTACAAAACTTCATCGCGAGCCTCGTGCCGACGCAAGAATTCTGTTATGAATGGCCCGCTGTTGTTTACGCTGCCGGGCCCGCTAACTTATCGTTTTTTCTAGTCTCGGTTCTTAGTTCGAGTTTTCGGTCTGGCAGACGAGCCCGAGTGGCGAAATCGGTAAACGCAGAGGACTTAAAATCCTTAGCCGCAAGGCGTGCGGGTTCAAATCCCGCCTCGGGCACAGCGCGAAAGTTCAGCCACCAGCCAGGGGACGCGGTCCGCTGCCGCCGGATCGGCTACTGCGTTCGCAAGGGCCGCCGCATCGCCGATGAAGATCAGGCGCCGCGGCGCCGCGGCCAGCGGGGAGGCGGGCGGGATCGGGTCCAGCTCGACGCGATCGCCGACCGCCTGGACGGTGATCGGGCCGAGCCCCCACGGGCCGGCCGCCTCGACCACGCCCTTGATGCGGAAGATCCGATCGGCCTGCGCGTCGAGGAAGTCCTCCAGCGCCGCCTGGTCGACGACGAACGGGACCGGCAGGGTCACCGCGACGATACCGTGCGCGGTCGGCCGCCCGGCCAGGCGGACCGCGGTGAACCCGGGCGCCGCCGGCCGCGCCGGGTCGGAGGCAGCGGGCGCCGGGTCGCGGGGCAAAAGCGGCACCTCGCCGAGGAGCAGGTTCAGGTCGACGGCCGCCCGCTCGCACCACAGGCGGCTCGCCCGCGGCGCCAGCTGCGCCACCTTGGCCGCCAGCGCCACCCGGGCCGCCTCGTCGGTCAAAAGATCGCTCTTGTTGATGAGGACGAGGTCGGCGCTGCGCAGCTGGTCCTCGAACAACTCGGGGTGCTCGCGGTGGCTGCGCTCGGCGTTTTTGGCGTCGACCAGGGTGATCACGGCGTCGGTCTGAACCGGGGCGTCGAACCCCAGGGCGTTGATCGCGAAGCTGACCTCGGAGGCGCGGGCGATGCCGCTCGGCTCGATCAAGATGTGCTCGGGGCGGCGCGCAAGGCCGGTCCCGCGGCCAAGCTGCAAAAGCGCCTCGCCCAGGTCGCTGCGCAGCGTGCAGCACACGCAGCCCGAGACCAGGCTGGTCACCCGCAGCGTCGGGGTCGCGCCCTCGCTGGCGATGAGCTCGGGGTCGAGCCCGAGCTCGCCCAGATCGTTGACGATCACCGCCACCCGCGGCCCGAGCAGGGGGTCGCGCACCAGCCGCTGCAGCAGCGTCGTCTTACCGCTGCCGAGGAAGCCCGAGATCACCGTCACCCCGACTTTCGGCTCTGCCATGTCCTTGCCCCTGCGCCGGCCCGTGACCAAGCTGCCCTGCTGACTTGAGATGACGCGGCTAGTCCGGCCGCACCACGACGTGGCTCGGCTCTTCCAGGTACAGGCGCCGCCCGCGGTAGAACTCAAGGCCGGTTCCGACGACCGAGACCGCGCACGCGGCGTACATGAGCGGCGCCCCGAGCTCACCGCCGCGCAGCGCCAGACCGCCGAGCAGCGCGACCAGGCCCGTGCGCACCCCCCAGCCCAGGGCCGAGCTCTGCGCCCGGTGGAAGCACAGGAGGTTGTCGAGCCCCCCCGCCGCCAGCTCCAGGCCCATGGTCAGCATGATCGCCCACGGCGGCAGCTCACCGCCGGCCTGGGCGAGCAGCAGCACCACCGGCACCGCGATCCCGCCGAGGATGCGCACCCAGTCGCTTGCGTCGAGCTGGCGCTGCCACAGGAGCGGCCCGACCGGCGTAATGTACCCCCACCCCGACATCCAGGTGATGAGGATGATCGACCCCATGAGCGAGCTCGTCGCCGCCGCCGAGCCGTAAAGCACCTGCGGCAGCAGCAGCGCCGCCACCCAGCCGCCGAAGATCAGCGCCCCCCACCAGAACACCCGCTTTACCAGGTAGCGCACAAGGATGCACAAAAGCGCCACCCCGGTGCCGGCGATGAGCGCGATGAGCATCGCCCGCTCCGGCACCATCTGGAACATGAAGATGACGCCGCAGCCGGCCATCTGCGCCCACGCCTTGATCTTGGCCAGGAGCGTCGTGCGCGGCGAGATGTGCCGCCGCTCATACGCCGAGCGCAGGCCGGTGATCACGTACTCGCGCAAGAGGAACAGCCCGATCTGCCAGGCCGGCAGCCACTTGAGGTCGATGAACGGCATGTAGCCGACCATGACGAACACCTTGTCGGCGATCGGATCCATCAGCCGGCCGAGCTCCGTCGAGCCGTAGCGGCGCGCCAGCCAGCCGTCGACAAAGTCGGTGCAGCCGAGGATGGTCATGAACCCGAACGCCGCCCACTTGGCCGCCACCCCGTCGTACATGAGCAGCGCCCCGATGGGCAGAAGGACCAGCCGAAGCAGAGTGACTTGGTTCGCGGTGATCGGAGGCTTGGCCATTTTCGAGCGAACCATAGGCGAGAAGTCGCCCCTTGGTCAACGGCGCTTACGGGCCGCGCGCAACTTGGCCCAGGGAGAGGCAGGCCGCGCCGCGGCGCTTCTTTATTGAGCTGATTTTGCGGAAGGCCCGGCGGGGGCGGGGTCAGTGCCGGGCTGGGGCCGACTGGTGCCGGTTAATGAAGGATCATCCCGAACTCGCCGACGACCCACATGTCGCCGGGCCGGCTGCTCCACAGACCCTGCAGGGTCTTTTTCGTTGGGCTGAGGATCTTGGCCCAGGTGGTGCCGCCGCTCCAGTGCAGGATCACGCCGCCCGAGCCGACCGCCCACACGTCGAACTTGCCGTTGCCGAACAGGCCGTACAGGTCCTCGGTGGTGCCGCTTGGGAACTCGCTGAAGGTGCGGCCGTTCCAGTGCAGGATCCAGCCGCGCCCGCCCGAGGCCCACACCGAGTCGCCCTGGCTGCCGTACAGGCTGTAGATCGCCCGCGGGTTCGGGCTCTCGATGGGCACCCGGGCCCAGGCGCTGCCGTTCCAGTGCGCCAGGTAGCCCTGATCGCCGCCGGCCCAGACATCCTTCTGGTCGATGCCGAACACCGCGTTCAGGTTGACCTCGGTGCCGCTCGGCACCACCGACCAGGCGGTGCCGTCGTAGTGCAGGACCGAGCCCTTCTCGCCCACCGCCCAGATGTCGCTCGCCTCCAGCGCCGAGATGGCGTGCAGGTTGGCCATCGAGCCGGTGATCACCGGCTCCCAGTTCTTGCCCGAGTAGTGGAGCAGGGTGCCCTTGCTGCCGCACGCCCACAGGTTGTTGGTGCCGCCCGCGGTGACGCCGTGCAGATCGT
>DAOMZC010000303.1:0-7186 GCA_035437965.1 Pseudomonadota bacterium | reverse complement strand
TGTCCCGGCTGGCCCTACGGCGTATACGACGTCGGGTAGCGCTCACCCTCGGCCGGGGGGAGGGCATCGAGGCGCTCGAGCTCGTCGGCGCTGAGCTCGAGGAAGGCAGCGGCCGCGTTCTCCTCGAGGTACTCGATCCGGCGGGTGCCAGGTATCGGCACGACCATACCTGGCCGACAGTGGGACCCGACTCGTCCTGTCGGGCAACGACTCCAAGGTCGAGCTGACCTGGCATCCCCGGGTCGCCGGCGAGACGCCGCGGCAGCCGACCCTGCGCGAGTTCGGACCGACGCCGAGCAACAAGTAGCCGGCGCTCGGGCCGTCCCGACCGGGCATTGAATTGCCCGGGAAAAGTGGCAGACTTCGTCGCGGCGCTTCTTTAGAATAGCGACCGGAAACCGCGCATGGCGACAAACCTGAAGGACGCATCTGCCGTCGGTAAGCCCAGCCAGTCGAGCCTCGGTGAGGAGTGTCTCGCCGGCGGCGGTGAGATGGGCGCGCTGATGCGCTCCCTGGACTTTAAAAAGACCGGACTCGGGCCGGTCGCGGGGTGGCCCAGGAGCCTGAAGACCATGGTCGCGGTGATGCTCGCCAACCGCTTCCCGATGCTCATCTGGTGGGGGCCGGAGCTCTTGCAGCTGTACAACGACGCCTACCGGCCGGTGCTCGGGACCAAGCACCCGGCGTCGATGGGCGCGCCGGCGGCGCAGGTGTGGCCCGAGATCTGGGACATCGTCGGACCGATGATAAGCTCGGTGCGCGACGGCGGTCCGGCGACGTTTCACGAGCACCTGCAGCTGTTCCTCAACAGCCGCGGGGTCGGCGAAGAGACCTTCCATACTTTCTCCTATAGTCCGATTCCCGACGACGAGGGCGGCATCGGCGGCGTGCTCAACACGGTCCAGGAGACCACCGAGCAGGTCCAGGACGACCGGCAGCTGCGCATGCTGCGCGACCTGGCGGCGCGCTCCGCGGATGCCAAGTCCGCCGAGGAAGCCTGCCGGACCGCGGCGCGGATCCTGGCCCTCAACGAAGCGGATCTGCCGTTCGCGCTGTTCTACCTGCGGCCGGAGGGCGGCGACGGCAACTACGCCGAGCTGGTGAGCGCCAGCGGACTTGCCGGCTATGAAGGACCGGCGCGGCCCGAGCGCGTCGCGCTGCACCAAGGGAGTGACGCGAGCTGGCCGTTTCGCGAGGCCGAGCTTAGCGGGCGCGAGGTAATCGTCGACCACCTGGCCGACCGCTTCGGCGCCCTGCCCAGGGGACGCTGGGGCGAGCCGCCGGGCCGCGCCGTGGTGCTGCCGCTGTCGCGCCCGGGCTACCCGCGCCCGCACGGGTTCTTCGTCGCCGGGGTGAGCTCGCGGCGCCGGCCCGATGAGCGCTACCTGGGGCTGTTCCGCCTGACCGCCGACCAGGTGATGACCACGATTGCCAACGCGCGGGCCTACGCCGAGGCGCGCCGGCAGGCCGAGGCGCTGGCCGAGATCGATCGCGCCAAGACGGCATTTTTCAGCAACGTCAGCCACGAGTTCCGCACTCCGCTGACGCTGCTCTTGGGGCCGACCGAAGACGCGCTCAAGTCGGCGGGCGTGCTCTCGGGAGAGAGCCTGAAGGCGGTGCACAGAAACGCGCTGCGCCTGCTCAAGCTGGTAAATACGCTGCTCGACTTCTCGCGCATCGAGGCGGGCCGCGAGAAGGCGGACTACCGGGCCACCGACCTCGCCGCCCTGACCGTGGATCTGGCGAGCGCCTTCCGCTCGGCGATCGAGCACGCCGGCCTGCGGTTCGCGGTCGACTGTCCGCCGCTGCCGGCGCCGGTCCTGGTCGACCGCGACATGTGGGAAAAGATCGTGCTCAACCTGCTGTCGAACGCGCTGAAGTTCACCTTCGCCGGCAGCATCTCGATCTCCCTGCACCCGGCGGGGGACGGCGTCGAGCTGAAGGTCAGCGACACCGGGACCGGCATTCCGCCCGGCGGGCTGCCGCACCTGTTCGAGCGCTTCCACCGCGTGCAGGGGGCGCGGGCGCGGACCCACGAGGGCTCGGGCATCGGCTTGGCGCTGGTGCACGAGCTGGTGCGGCTGCACGGCGGGACGATCACGGTGGCCAGCCAGCTCGATGAGGGGACGACCTTCACGGTGCGGCTCGCGCAGGTGCAGCTGGGGTCGGACTACCTCGGGCAAGCGAGCCGGCCGGAGCCGCGGGTGCCGGCGGCGCTGCACGCAGCCCCCTACGTCAACGAGGCGCTGCGCTGGCTGCCCGATGCCGCGGCGCCGCGACCGGCCTCGGGGCCGGCGAGCGGACTTGCGGCGGCGACCAGCGCGCGCATCCTCCTGGCCGATGACAACGCCGACATGCGCGACTACGTCCGCCGCCTTCTCGCCGAGCGCTGGGAGGTCGAGGTGGTCAGCGATGGCGCCGCGGCGCTGCTGCGGGCGCACAGCTGGCGGCCGGATCTGATCGTCACCGATGTCATGATGCCGGAGCTCGACGGGTTTGGCCTTGTGCAGAAGCTGCGCGCCGACCCGCGCACCTCGACCATCCCGGTGATCATGCTGTCCGCTCGCGCCGGCGAAGATGCCAGCGTTGAAGGGCGCCTGCAGGGAGCCAACGACTACCTGGTCAAGCCGTTCTCGGCGCGCGAGCTGATCGGCCGGGTCAGCGCGCAGCTCGAGCTGTCGCGCGTCCAGCGGCTGGTCGAGGAACACCTGGAGCTTGAGAGCAAGCGGCTGCACACCTTCCTCATGGAGGTGCCGGCGGCCATCGCCATCCTGCGCGGCCCCGAGCTCGTCTACGAGCTCGCCAACGCGCGCTACTGTGAGCTCGTCGGCCAGCAGGAGCTCATCGGCCGGCCGGCGCGCGAGGCGCTGCCCGAGCTCATCGAGCAGGGCGTGTGGGACATCTTCGCCCGCATCTACCGGACCGGCGAGCCGTTCTCGGCGCAGGACTTTGCGGTGCGCTTTGAGGGCTGCGGCCGCCCGATGACCGAGGGCTTCTTGAACTGGATGGCCCAGCCGACCCGCGATCGCGCCGGCAACATCGACGGCGTCATGGTGTTCGCTGTCGATGTGACCGAGCAGGTCACGGCGCGCCGGCAGCTGGAGCAGTCGCGCGCGGTCGAGCAGGAGCTGCGCCACGCGGCGGAGACCGCCAACCGCGCCAAGGACGAGTTCCTCGCCATGCTCGGGCACGAGCTGCGCAACCCCCTGGCGCCGATCTCGACGGCGCTACACCTGATGCGGCTGCGCGGCGTCACGGTCATCGAGCGCGAGCGCGTGGTCATCGACCGCCAGGTCGCGCACCTGATTCGCCTGGTCGATGATCTGCTGGATGTCTCGCGCATCACCCGCGGCAAGGTAGAGCTGCAGCGCAAGCGGCTCGAGATCGTCGAAGCGGTGGCCAAGGCGGTCGAGATGGCAAGCCCGATGCTGGAGCAGCGGCAGCACCACCTGGCCCTGGAGGTCCCGGCGAGCGGCCTTCTGGTCGACGGCGATCCCACGCGCCTGGCGCAGGTCCTGGCCAACCTCCTCACCAACGCCGCCAAGTACACCGAGCCCGGCGGCCACATCGCGGTGGCGGGGCGCCGCGAAGGCGAGCAGGTGGTGATCACGGTCAGCGATGACGGCATGGGAATCAGCGCCGAGATCCTGCCGCATATCTTCGAGCTGTTCATGCAGGAGCGGCAGGCCCTCGATCGCTCGTCCGGGGGGCTCGGGCTGGGGCTGGCGATCGTGCGCAGCCTGGTGACGATGCACGGCGGCACCGTGGACGCGGTCAGCGCGGGCCGGGGCTGCGGGAGCGTGTTCACCGTCCGCCTGCCCGGCGCCGCGCTCGGGCGCGAGCTCGGTCCCCCCAGCGGTCCGAACCCGACCGTGGCGACGGCCGGCGCGGGGCGCACCATCCTGGTGGTCGATGACAACGAGGACGCGGCCGAGGTGCTGGCGGCCGGCCTGGAGATGCTCGGTCACAAGACGCGGGTGGCGCACGACGGCCCCGAGGCGCTGCGGGTGATGGCCGACTTCAAGCCGGAGCTCGCCCTTTTGGACATCGGCCTGCCGGTGATGGACGGCTACGAGCTGGCGCGCCGCCTGCGCCAGGAGCCCTCGCTGGCCCATACACGGCTGGTCGCGGTGACCGGCTACGGCCAGGACAGCGACCGCCAGCGCTCCAAGGAAGCGGGGTTTGACGCCCACCTGGTCAAGCCGATCCAGCTGCCCGAGCTGGCGGCGCTGATCAAGAAGCTCGGCGACGCGGCGGCCGGGCGGCGGGGTTAGCTGCTGCTCGACGAGGCCAGCGGCAGGGTGAAAAAGAACGTCGTGCCGGCGCCGAGCTGGCTCTCGGCCCAGATCGTTCCCTGGTGGCGATCGACGATTCCTTTGCAGATCGCCAGCCCGAGGCCGGTGCCCGCCCGGTCGCTCGACTGCGCCTGCCAGAACCGGTCGAACACCCGCGGCAGGTCGGCCGCCGCGATCCCGGGTCCGGTGTCCGCGATCGACAAGCAGACCTCCGTGCTGCGGCGCGCGCAGCGGATGAGGATCGAGCCGCCTTCGGGCGTGAACTTGATCGCGTTGCCGACGATGTTGGTCAGCACCTGCAGGACCCGCTCGCGGTCGCAGAAGACCACCGCGCCCGCCTCGTGCAGCTCCCCGGTCAGCTTGATCCGCTTGGCCACGGCGGCCGGCTGCAGGGCGTCGATGCTCTCGCTGATGAGCGGCATCAGCTGGGTCGGCTTGGGGTGTATCGACAGGTGGCCGCTCTCGATGCTCGCCAGGTCGAGCAGATCGCGGATGAGGTGCTCCATCCGCTTCACCGCGCGATCGAGCTTGGCGGCGTGACGGTGCAGGCGCCGCCCCTCCTCATCGACGGCCGGCGCGGCGAGCATCAGCGAGGCGACCATGGCGATGGTGCTCAGCGGATTGCGCAGGTCGTGGCTGACCGTGGCCAGCATGTAGTCGCGCGACTTGATGGCGCGCTGCGCCTCGCTGAGGAGCCGCAGCCGCTCGTGCTCGTTGCGCTTGTGGTCATCGATGTCGGTGGCGGTGCCGTACCACTTGGCGATCTGGCCTTCTTTGTTGCGCCAGGGGATGGCGCGCCCGAGGTGCCAGCGGTAGACCCCATCGGCGCGGCGCAGCCGGTACTCGCTCTGCCAGGTGGTGGCGGTCTGCCGGGCCGTTTCCCACTGCGCCAGGGTCTGCGCCAGGTCGTCCGGGTGGATCGCGCTCAGCACGTTCGCCGCCACCCGATCGGTCGGGTCCTGGCCGGTGTACTCGAACCAGCGCGGGCTGATGTATTCGAATTCGCCGTCGGGCCCGAACTCCCAGACGAGCTGCGGAATCGCCTCGGCGAGGCCGCGGAAGCGACTCTCGCCGACCTCGGCCTCGGCGCGCGCGGCGTGCGCCTTGACCAGCTGGCGCTCCATCTCTTCCACCCGCTTGCGCTCGATGGCGTAGCGGATCGAGCGGGTGAGGATCGGCGTATCCACCCGCCCCTTGACGAGGAAATCCTGCGCCCCTTCCTGCACCGCCCGCAGCGCCGTCTCCTCATCATCGAGCCCGGTGAGCACGACGATCGGCAGCGCCGGGGCGAGGCTGTGCAGGTGCTGCAGCGCCTGCAGCCCCGCGGCATCGGGCAGCGACAGATCGAGCAGGACTACATCGAAGCGCTCCGCGCGGAGCAGGGCGGCCGCCGCGGCGAGGCGCTCGACGTGGGTCGTCTCGCTGTGCAGGCGCGTCGCGTCCTTGAGAAACTCACGCAATAGCCGGACATCGCCCGGGTTGTCCTCAATCAGCAGTATTCGAATATGCGCAGTGTTGGACATGCGAGCCTAACCCGGGGGCAGCCTGACTACACTCAGCCAGAAGTCGTCGATCGACCTTACCACCGCGACGAACTTCTCGAAGTCGACCGGCTTGGTGATGTAGCAGTTGGCGTGGAGATCGTAGGTGCGCAGGATGTCCTCCTCGGCCTTGGAGGTCGTCAGCACCACGACCGGAATCCGCTTCAGCGTCGGGTTGTCCTTGATCTCGGCCAGGACCTCGCGCCCGTCTTTTTTCGGCAGGTTGAGGTCGAGGAGGATCAGGTCCGGACGCGCCTCGCCGGCGTAGCGCCCCTCCTGGCGCAGGATCGCCAGCGCCTCGATCCCATCGGGGGCGACGGTCAGGGAGTTACCGACCTTGCCCTCTTTCAGGGCCTCGCGCGTCAGCCGGACGTCGCCGGCGTTATCCTCGACGAGGAGGATGTGGATTGGGCGCCCTTCCCCGGCAGTCATGATTTTACCCCGTGCAGCGTGAAGAAGAAGGTGGTGCCGCGGCCCGGCTGCGACTGTAGCCAGATGCGGCCGCCATGGCGCTCGATGATCTTTTTGCAGATGGCAAGGCCGATGCCGTTGCCTTCGTACTCGCTGCGGTTGTGCAGGCGCGCGAAGACGACGAACAGCCGGTTCCAGAACGCCGGGTCGATCCCGATGCCGTTGTCGCGCACCGTGAGCTGCCACTCGCCCGCGTGCTCCTCGGCGCCGACGTGGATGCGCGGCGCCTCCGGCCCGTGGAACTTGATGGCGTTGCCGATGAGGTTCTGAAAAAGCTGCACCATCTGCCGCTCGTTGGCGACCACGGTGGGCAGCGCGTCCGTGGTGACGACGGCGCCGCTCGACTCGATCGCGGCGCGCAGGTTGATAAGCGCCGCCGCCAGCGCCGTCCCCAGATCCAGGGGCAGGAGCGCCCCGCCCTGGGTGCCGACGCGCGAGAACGTCAGCAGATCGTTGATCAGCGCCTGCATGCGCGTCACGCCGTCGACCGCGAAGGCGATGAACTCGTCGGCGTCGGTGTCCAGCTTGCCTTTATACCGGCGCCCGAGGAGCTGGGTGTAGCTGGCGACCATGCGCAGCGGCTCCTGCAGATCGTGGGAGGCGACGTAGGCGAAGCGCTCGAGCTCCTGGTTCGAGCGGGCGAGCTCGCGCGCCCGCTCCTCCAGCGCCAGCTCGGTCTGCTTGCGGACGATGCCCTGCGCAATCGCGTCGGCGACCAGGCTCACCGCGCTCAGCGTGCTCTCGCTCTGCTCGTGCTGGGCGAACATGGCGACGACGCCGATGCAGCGGCCGTCGACCAGGAGCGGGCAGCCGGCGAACGCGGTGAGCTTGTGCGCCGCCGCCCAGGCCGCGTCGCCGAGCTGCGGATCCTGTACCAGG
>DAOMZC010000302.1:0-7193 GCA_035437965.1 Pseudomonadota bacterium | reverse complement strand
ATTACCCTGCTGCCGGTGGATGCGCAGGGGCGGCTTGGGCCCGCGGCGCTGCGCGCTGCTCTCGACGCCCAGCCGGCATCGCTGGTCAGCTTGTCGCTGTGCAACCACGAGCTCGGCAACCTCTATCCCATCGCCGAGCTGGCGCGGGCGGCGCACGCGGCGGGGGCGCGCTTTCACTGCGACGCGGTGCAGGCCGCCGGTCGCGTCCCGATCGATGTGCGGGCGCTGGAGGTCGATCTGCTGACCCTGTCGGCCCACAAGCTCGCGGGACCTAAAGGGGTCGGGGCGCTTTACTGCCGCGGCGCCGGCTCCGCGGCGGGCCCCAAGGCCGTGGCCGGAGAGCTCGCGATCGCTCCGCTGCTCGTCGGTGGCCAGCAAGAGAAGGGGCGGCGCGCCGGGACCGAGAACGTGCCGGGTATCGTCGGCCTGGGCCGCGCCTGCAAGCTCGCCCGCGAGCGCCTCGCGACCACGGCGGTGCGGATCGCGGAGCTGCGCGATCGACTGGAGGGCCGACTGCTCGCCCTGCCGGGGGCGCGCCGGCACGGCGATCCGGAGGCGCGGGCACCGGGAACGGCGAACCTGGCCTTCGCCGGGGTGGAAGGGGAGCTCCTGTTCATGAACCTCGATCTGCGCGGGGTGGCGGTCTCGACCGGCGCGGCGTGCAGCTCGGGCTCGCCGGAGCCTTCGCCGGTGCTGCTGGCGCTCGGGCTTTTGCCGGGGGCGGCCCTGGAGGCGGTGCGGTTCTCACTTGGGAGTACAAATACCGAAGTGGAGGTGGATCAGGTGGCAGCGTGGGTGGAAGAAATTATTTTGCAGGTACGCGCGCTGGCGGCGCCGAGCGGTCTACCAGACGGTCTATCTGGTACGAGCTCCGTAAAGTTCCAGTAAGGTGGAGCTGGCATAAGTCTGTGAGTCTGCTTGAATCTTCTTGAATTGGCTTGCGGGTTAACTGAATCTCCTCCCTCGATGCAAGCACAGGTATTACAGTTTTATGACGCAGTCGCGCATTTTCGTCTCCGTGGTGGCGGCCTACTTGGGGTTAAGGGGTTATGCTACGATTATCGTGCTCTCGACTATGCGTCTGCTAATGAGTAGATCACCCGAATGAGTGATGACAAGACGTACAACCAGGTCGACTCCGCTACTGCGCTCAAGGTGCGTAAGCAGCCTCAACCGGGCGACGTGCTCGATAGCATCTATCGACTCGACCAGCCCCTTGGCAAAGGCGGCGTCGGCATCGTCTACAAAGCCTGGCACCTGCACCTGCAGCGGCCGTGCGCCATCAAGTTCCTGCATCCGCAGCTGGTCAGCAACGCCGAGCTGCGCATCCGTTTTCGCCGGGAGGCGCAGAGCGCCTTTCAGCTCGGTCACCCGCACATAGTCGCGATCACCGACTTCCGCGATGATCCGGAGTCGTGGCCCTACCTGGTCATGGAGCTGGTCGTCGGCGAGACGCTGCGCGACCGGCTGGAGCGCGGGCCGCTGGCGCCGGTGATGGCGGTGCGCCTCATGGCCGAGCTGTGCGACGCGCTGGCCACCGCGCACCGCCGGGGCGTCATCCACCGCGACCTCAAGCCCGAGAACCTGTTCCTCACCCGCGTCGAGTCCCCGGCGCTGGGCGACATGGACACCATGCTCAAGGTCCTCGACTTCGGGCTGTCCAAGCTCCTCGACGGGGCCGAGATCACCGGCAACGGGCGGCTGCTCGGCTCGCCTTCGTATATGTCGCCAGAGCAGGCGCGCGGCGACTCGCACCTTGTGGATGCCCGCTCGGATATCTTCGCCGTCGGGGCGCTGCTTTATGAGTGCCTGACCGGCGACAAGCTGTTCAACGCCGAGAACTTCGAGCAGAAGCGGCAGATGATCATCGCCGCGCGGCTGCCGCCCCTGAAGCTCATGGAGCGCGGGCTGCCGCCGCAGCTTGAGAAGATCATCGCCAAGGCGTGCGCCCGCCTGCCCGAGGAGCGCTATCAGACGGCGACCCGGCTGATGGACGCCCTGTCCAACGTGTACCCGCGCGATCCGCGCCTGGACACCAGCCGCGGCCCCGCGGTGATGGCCAAGCCGATCGAGGCGAGCCCGCCGCCCCCCAAGGCGGCGACCCTGGACGCGACCTCGACCGGCTCCAGCGTGGGCGGCGGCGAGATCATCCCGGGCGGGCCCGGCGGATCGACGAGTCCGGTCGCGGTCGAGTGGGCGGCCGCGTCGCCCAAGCGCCAGACTCTCCGGCCGAGCGTGATGGTCGCGGGCCTGCTGGCGGTCGCGGTGGTCGCTGTCGGTGGGTACTCGGTGTGGAGCAGCGGCGGGCGGCAGCCGACGCCGCCGGTCGGCGGGCAGCTGACCGCCGGCTCCAGCAGCAAGCCGGTGACACCCGAGGTCGCGCCGACGCCGCGCGTCACCCCGCCGATCGTGACGCCGCTGGAGAACCCGACGGTCGCCGCAGTCCCGGACAAGCCCGACGAGCCGGCCCAGCCGACGCCGCCGGTCCAGCCAGTTCAGCAGGTGCAGCCGGTCAAGCTGACCGCCAAGCCGCTGCCGCCCGCCACGACCCCGGGAGCTCCGGGAACAGTGGACCCGAAGGTGCTGGCGGCGCAGAAGTGGAAGAACCGCTGGCGGCCGGGCGTCAAGCCGGGACCGCAGCCTGGGCTCGCTCCGGCGGCGCCGCGACCGGTGGGCAGCCCGGCCGTCGTCCAGTCGCCCGAGGGCGATACGTCCTCGACCGATAAGTCCGTACCGACGATAAACGGCGTCATGGCCAAGGCGCGGCCGGCGATCCTGCGCTGCTACCCGCCCGGCTCCTCGGCGCCCGGCAAGTTCAGCGTCGACATCACGGTCGGCAGCGACGGCCGCGTCACCGAGGCCAACGTCGAAGGGGCCGATGAGCAGGCCGGCTGCGTGCTGGGGATCATGCGCGGGCTGCGCTTCGCTCCGCCCTCGGGCTCGGACTCGTACAGCGTGCGCTACGATTTCGTCGGCGTCCGTCACTAAGCCACCGCCGGCGGGCGGGTCGGAAGCGGGCGCGCATTGACAGCTCGGCGGCGTCGCCACTATAAGCGGGGGCGGCCCCAAGCCCGCCCGGCGGGCTCACCGTGCGTAGGATCGGCTTACGACCGGTCTTAAAACTTACCGACGCTGCCAGCCCTTTCCCAGGACATCGCCATGAGCCACCCGAGCCCGGATCGTCTCGCCCGCCCGACCCCCAGCCCCGGGGACCAGGACCACGTCTTTACCAATAACGGGTCGCCGCATCACATAGTCATCACCGGAGGGGCGGGCTTTGTCGGCAGCAACCTGGTGCGGCGCTGCCTGGCCGGCGGGGCCCACGTGACGGTGCTCGACGACTTCTCGACCGGCAGCGAGGACAACCTGCCGCTCGGGACACCCGGCCTGCAGATCGTGCGCGGCAGCGTCACCGACTTCGAGCGGGTGCAAAAGGTAGTGCGCGACGCCACCATCGTCATCCACGCTGCGGCCCGCAACATCATCGTCTCGACCCGCAACCCGCGCGAGGACTACGAGGTCAACATCGGCGGCACCCTGAACGTGCTGCTCGCGGTGCGCGAGTCGGGGGTGCAGCGGACGGTCTACACCTCGTCGGCATCGGTCTACGGCAACCCGCGCTATCTGCCGCTCAACGAAGACGACCAGACCAACCTCCTCAGCCCGTACTCGGTCTCCAAGTTCGCCGGCGAGAGCTACTGCAAGGTGTTCTACGAGAGCTACGGCCTGTCCACCGCGGTGGTCCGCTACTCCAACGTCTACGGGCCGGCGCAGCGCCCGGACAACCCCTACTGCGGGGTCATCGCCAAGTTTTTCGCCAGCGCCATGGCGCGCCAGCCGGTCTCGATTCACGGCGACGGCGAGCAGACCCGCGACTTCAGCTATGTCGATGACGTGGTCGAGGCGACCCTTTTGGCCGCCTTCTCGGCCAAGGCCGAGGGGCAGATCTACAACATCGGCACCGGCCGCGAGACCCGCATCAACCAGCTGGCCGCCATCATCCTGGAGGTGACCGGCGCGCGCGCCGCCGGGATCGAGCCGACCTACGTCGACCGCCGGGACATCGACAACATCCGCCGCCGCGTCCTCAACATCGAGAAGATCCGCCGCGAGCTGCGCTGGGTGCCATCGACCACCATCGAGCAGGGGCTGCGCAAGACCTACGACTGGCTGTGCCAGCACGCAGCTCCCGCGGCGAGGACCTAGACCGATGGCCGGGGCGAGCCTGTTCCCCGCCGACGGCAGGCGCTTCGCCGCGGCGACGCAGCGCAACCGCGAGCCGATCCTGGCCGAGCTCGGCCGCTTGCTGCCGCCGCGCGGCACCGTCCTGGAGGTCGCCAGCGGCACCGGCGAGCACGCGACCTACTTCGCGCCGCACCTGCCCGGCCTGCGCTGGCAGCCGAGCGACCCCGACCCCGAGCTGCGGCTGAGCATCGTCGCCTGGATCGCCCACCTCGCGACCGCCAACGTGCTGCCCCCCGTGGACCTGGATGTCGAGCGCGTCCCCTGGCCGGTCAGCCAGGCGGACGCGGTGGTGAACATCAACATGATCCACATCGCGCCGTGGTCGGCGACGCGGGCGCTCATGCGCGGGGCGCGGGCGGTGCTGCCGCCGGGCGGGGTGCTCTACCTTTATGGGCCGTTTCAGCGCGACCACCGCCCCACCGCGCCGAGCAACCAGGACTTCGACCAGGGACTGCGGCGCATGAACCCGGCGTGGGGGGTGCGCGACCTGGACGACGTGACGGCGGTCGCGGCAGAGGAGGGGCTGGTTCGCCACGAGATCGTGCCGATGCCCGCCAACAACCTGTCGGTAGTCTTTTATCGCTCCGCGTAGGGCATCGCTCCGCGCAGGGCATCGCTTCGCGCAGGGCATCGCGTCGCGTCGCGCCTCGCTCCGCGCAGGGCATCGCTCCGCATAGGGCATCGAGAAGCATAGGGCATCGCTTCGCGTCGCGCCTCGCTCCGCGTCAGACATGGCTCCGAGCAGGGCATCGCTCCGCATCGGACATCGCGCCGAGCATTGCGTCGCTCCGCTCGGCACTGAGATGCTTTGCGCCCGCCCTGGGTCGGCGGTCGGTCAGCGGGCGGCCGTTGACTCCAGGTAGCGCTGCTCCAGGCTCTTGCCTTTTTGGACTTCGGCGATGAGGGCGCCCCCCTCGATCAGCAGGCGCAGGAGCTGGGTAATCGCGGCGTCGGGGTCGCGGCCCGGCTGGGCGGCGAAACGCACTCGCAGGGCGCGGCGGGCCTGGTCGAAGGTCACCTCGGCCTCGGGCAGCTCCTGGGCGAGCAGCGGCAGCGGTATCTGGCCCTGACCCAGGGTGACGGTCACCTCGCGGTCCTGGCCGGTGAGGTCGGCCAGGCGGCCGCCGTCGATGGTGACCCCGCGCTCGATGAAGGCGACCTCATCGCAGATGGCCTCCAGCTCCTGCAGGTTGTGCGAGGAGATCACCACGGTGCGCTTGCCGCGCTCGGCGACGATGGCCTGTCGCAGCTCGTGGGCGTTGCGCGGGTCGAGTCCAGCGGTGGGCTCATCGAGCAGGATGAGCTCGGGATCGCCCAAAAACGCCTGCGCCACGCCGATCCGCTTGTTCTGCCCGTGGGACAGCGTCCCGGCGCGCCGGTCGCCCAGGTCCGCCAGGCCGAGCAGCTCCATGACCCGCTCGCCCTCGGTGCGCGCCCGCTGCGCCGGCAGCCCCTGCAGCCGCCCGAGGAACTGCAGGTGCTCGCGCAGCGTCATCTCGCGGCTGAGCACCGCGTCCTGCGGCAGCGCCAGCAGGCGGCCCTTCAGCCGCTCGGGCCCCGGCGGCCCGCCCAGCACGGCGAGCGCGCCGCGATCCGCGCGCAGGAAGCCGCACAGGATCGAAAACAAGGTCGTCTTGCCGGCGCCGTTGGTGCCGACCAGCGCGAACACCGAGCCGCGCGGCACCTTGAGCCGGGCCCCGCGCAGCGCCTCGACGCGGCCAAAGCGCTTGTGGACATCCTCGGCTTCAATCGCCAGCTCGCGGCTGCCGGCGCCCGCGGTGCTCCCGATAGTCATAGATCCCTCCGGCGGAAGGTGAGATAGCCGAGCCCTGTGAACACCGCCCCATAGCCGACCGCCAGCGCCAGGGTCAGGTTCCGCCCGCCCGCCTCGGGAGCCAGAAAGCCCATCTTGAGCTGCCACGGCGACAGGTAGGCCAGCGTCCCCACGATCGTCTGCGTCGAGGGCTCGGGCAGGCCGGCGAGCCACAGGAGCGCGAACAGCCCCAGCGTCAGCGCCCGCGCCCGCCCCGGCGTGCCGACAAGCTGCGAGGCCAGCGAGGTCAGCCCGAGGAACGCGAAGGCGTAGGCGAGCAGCGCCGGCGCCGTCGTCACCAGGAACAGCAGGGTGGCGCTGGCGTCGAAGCTCTGCAGATCCTTCTGACCAAAGAAGATCGCTGGCACGAACGCCGCGACCGTCACCGCGCCGATAAGCAGGACCTGCGCCAGCAGCTTGCCGAGCACGAACGCCCCCCGCGAGGCGCGCAGGGCGACGAAGCGCACGGTGCGCAGGTGCAGATCCCCGGCCACCTGATCCGAGGCGGTGAGCGCGACCATCCACGGAATCAGGGTCAGCATCGCCAGCACCATGAACAGCCCCATCGGCGGCAGCCCCGCCAGGTAGCTGGCCTTGTGGACATCGCCGAGGGTGAACATCGACAGCAGCTTGTGGTACCCCTCGCTGCGCGCCAGCCCGAGCGCCATCTGCGTCGCCGCCGAGCCGGCGTCACCGGTGGCCGCGGCAAGCTGGCTCTCCAGCGCCTTGACGGCGCTCACGAACAGGTACGCCGACAGGGTCGCAACCAGCAGATAAAGGCCCACCAGGGTGAGCGCCCGCCGCGAGCGCAGCGACTCGCGGACATCAAACCAGCCAATCAGCCACAGGTCGGCAAGCAGCGTCGATTTCACGGTGGGTTTCCTCGCAGGCTGGGCGTCGCGCCTGGGCGTCGCGGACGGACGCCGCGCGCGGCGTTACTCGCCGTGGGCCAGGGTGCAGAGGCGCGACGATACCAAGGTGGCGGGGCAGCCCCCAGCGAAAAGCGCGGGCGCCGCGTCCCCACAGCGGTCCGCCGCGGCAGGGAATGCGCGGAGCGGTCGCGGCCCCCGGCACGACGGGCGCCGTAGCTGGCTACCGCCGCCGGTCGGGTCGAGAGCCCTAATGATGTGACGAG
>DAOMZC010000301.1:0-7206 GCA_035437965.1 Pseudomonadota bacterium | reverse complement strand
GACCGCCAGGAGCTCGCTCCAGCTCCACCAGCGCGCCGGGTCGCCGAGCAGCGGGAGCAGCTGCGGATCGAGCCGCATCGAGACGATCTTGTAGCGCGGCGTGAGGATCTTGGACCCTTCGGGCTCCTGCTCGGTGAAGTAGCAGAGGACGCCGCCGCGCCGAACGACGGTCTCGTTCAGGCGGTAGCGCGCCGCGTGGCGGACCGCCGCGCTCTGCAGCAGGGTCCGGATGACGCGCAGAATACTATTCCAGGACGGGAAGATTCCCAGCCGCCAGTCCGCTTCGCCGGCCTGCAGCGCCTGCGTGAACTCGCCGACCGCCGCCGCCCCGACCCCTGCGAACAGCATGAGCGGCGTGCAGCGCGTGGTGATGCGGACGAAGTAGCGATAGAGCGAAAACAGAGTGTCCTCGTCAAGCGGGGCCGCGCCGCGCTCGTGCCGCTCGATCGCCGCGAACAGCGAGCGGCTCTTGACACGCAGGGCCCGGCGGATGAGCGGCTCGCGATAGGCCGCAAGCAGCGCCTGCTGGAGGTCCGCGGCCGCCCCAAGCTCAAGGAAGCGCCGGTACGAGCGGATGGGCGTGCGCAGCATCGCGCTTGGAAAGATCTCGCAGGCCGCCTCGTCGGCTTGCACGGTCATTGGCCTGGCTCTGCTGTTCTGCTCTCCGGTCTTCACAGGGCGGTCCTGGGCATGAAGAGGGAGGGACTTGGGAGTCGCGATGGGGCTATCGGCAGCGGCCGGGTAGGCTGGACGCGGCAGCGGTCACTACTTGATGGCGAGGACGTTGACGTTAAGCTGGGGAGCAGCAAGCCCCAGTTCGGTCATTCCGGGCCCGCTCTGGACGCGGCTGGCGAGGGTGAGCGCCCCGGCCTTGAGGTTGGTGCGGATCTTCAGACCGCTCTTGACCTCTTCTTCGCTGCCTGCAGTCTCTTCCAGGTCATTGTCCAAATTTGTATCTTTTGTTTCCATATGTACTCCTTTGCAAATAGGCAGAAGGCACCCAGGACATCTTAGCCTGATTCTCTCGCCGGAGACAGCAAAAAATCAGGGCCGTTTCCCGTCGGAAAATAGCCGTTTTGTTCTGGGCGATTAAGCGGGCCTTGGCGGCGCTTCCCGGCAGCGCCAGTCGGTCAGAGAGAGTCCGGGAAGGACCGCACGCAAAGCGCCGACGGCGCGCGGTTCCGTATCGAACTGGGCGAAATCGAGCAGGCCCTTTCTGAGCACCCGGAGCTGCGGGCGGCCACCGTGATCCTGCGCCAGGACTCGCCGCTCGACAAGCGGCTCGTTGCCTATGTCGTCCCGCGGTCGCTGCCGGCGCCGGCGGGACTGCCGAGCCGGGTCCGCAGCTTCCTTGAACAGAAGCTGCCCAGCCATATGATCCCGGCGCAGATCATCCAGCTCGACGAGCTGCCGCTTACCCAGAACGGCAAGGTGGATCGCGGCGCCCTGCCCGCCCCCGACCGCGCCCGCCCGCTCGTGGGCGCCGAGTATGTGGCGCCGCGCACGTTCATCGAAGAGGAGCTCAGCGCCATCTTCGCCGCCGTGCTCGGCGTCGAGCAGGTCGGGGTGCACGATAACTTCTTCGAGCTCGGCGGCCACTCGCTGCTCGTCATCCGGGTGATCTTCGCGGTGCGCGAGGTCTTCCACCTCGAGCTGCCGATGCGCGCGCTGTTCGAGGCGCCGACCATCGCGGGGCTCGCCCGGCACCTGGAGACGCTGCAGCCCGGTCGGCGCGGACAGTCGGTGCCCCAGGTGGTGCCGGTGCGGCGCGAAGGGCGGGTGCCGCTGTCGTTCGGCCAGCAGCGGCTGTGGTTTCTCGGCCAGCTCCTGCCCGATGCGCCGTCGTACAACGAGCCGGTCACCATCCGCTTCCGCGGCGCCGTGGACGCGCGGGCGCTGCAGGCGGCGCTCGACGAAATCCTGCGCCGTCACGAGGCGTGGCGCACCACGTTCCAGGCGATCGACGGCGAGCCGTTCCAGGTCATCCACCCGCACGCGCCGCTGCAGCTACTGACCGTGGATCTGCGCAGCCTGCCGCCCGAGGTGCGCGAGACCGAGTACCTGGCGCTGTGCACCAGCGAAGCGCACCGCCCGTTCAGCCTCGTCGAGGGGCCGCTGGTGCGGTTCCTCCTTCTGCTGGTCGGAGATGACGACGCGCGGCTGTTCATGACCTTCCACCACGTCATCGCCGACGGGCTGTCGATCTACAGCGTGTTCTCGGTCGAGCTCGCGCAGCTCTACCGCGCATTTACTGCCGGCCAGCCCTCACCGCTGCCCGAGCTGCCGATTCAGTACGCCGACTTCGCGCTGTGGCAGCGCAAGTGGCTGGGCAGCGAGGTCATCGAGCGCCAGCTGGCCTACTGGCAGAAGCACCTGGGCCCGCAGCCGCCGCAGCTGCAGCTGCCGGTGGATCACGCGGCGCCGCTGGAGCCGGCCTTCCGCGGCGCGCGCGAGCTCTTGTCGCTGCCGCTGGACCTGACGCAGCGGCTGCGGCGCCTTGGCCACCAGGAGAGCGCGACGCTTTTCATTACCCTGCTGGCGGCGCTAAAGGGTCTGTTCCACCGCTACATCGAGCAGCAGGACGTGGTGGTCGGTATCGTCGCCGCCGGGCGCCAGCGACCCGAGCTGGCGCCGCTGCTCGGCTTTTTCCCCAACACCCTGGTCCTGCGCACCGAGATGGCCGGCGATCCGTCGTTCCGAACCCTCTTGCGGCGGGTGCGCGAGATCACCTTGCAGGCGTTCGACAACCAGGATGTCCCGTTCGAGCGGGTCGTCGAGGCGCTCAACCCGCAGCGGCGACCGGGCGAGATGCCGCTGTTCCGCGCCGGCTTCATCCTCGATCCGCTGACTCCCGATCTCGGCAACGAGTGGACGATCACCTCGACCGAGGTCGAGATCAGCGCCGCCAAGTTCGACCTGTGCCTGGAGCTCGTCGAGGTGCCGCAGGGCGTGGTCGGGCGCATCAGCTATCGCACCGAGCTGTTCGAACCGGCGACCATCCAGCGCATGGCGCTGCACTACGTCACGCTCCTCACCCACGCCGCGCAAGAGCCGGATCAGCCGCTGTCCCGCCTGGAGCTGCTCAGCGCCGACGAGCGGGCGCAGCTGGCCCGCTGGGGGAGGCCGCGCGCGACCTTCCCGGCGACCCGCTGCGTGCACGAGCTGTTCGCCGCCCAGGTCGCGCGCAGCCCCGAGGCGCCGGCGCTGCGCAGCTACCCTTCGGGCGAGGTGCTGAGCTACCGCGAGCTCGATGAGCGCGCCAACCGGGTGGCGCACGCGCTGCGCGCCCGCGGCGTCGGGCCGGAGGCGATTGTCGCCCTGGGGGTCCAGCGCTCGTCGCTGCTGATCGTCGGGATGCTCGGCATCCTCAAGGCCGGGGGGGCGTTCCTGGCGCTCGATCCGGCCTACCCGCGCGAGCGGCTGGCGTTCATGCTCGGCGATGCCAACGTCGAGCTGCTGCTTACCGACAGCACGCTCAAGGAGCAGCTGCCCGAGCCGCGCGGTGAGACGCTGCTATTGGACGATCCGGCCTGGCAGCGCGCCTGCCCGGCAACGCCGCCGGACAGCGCCGCTACCGCGCAGAGCCTGGCCTACGTCATCTACACCTCGGGCTCGACCGGGCGCCCCAAGGGCGTGCTCATCGAGCACCACAGCCTCGGCAACTCCATCCTCGCTCACCTCGACGAGCTGGGCATCGGCCCGCGCGAGTGCATCCTCCAGCTGGCCAGCCCCAGCTTCGATGTCGCTGTGTGCGAGATCATGATGGCGCTGCTCAGCGGCGCGACCCTGCTGCTCGCCCCGCGCGAGGCGCTCTTGCCCGGACCGGAGCTCGTCGCCCTGCTCGCCGCGCAGCGGGTGACGCTGATGGCCCTCACCCCCTCGACCCTGACCGTGCTGCCCGCCGCCGAGCTGCCCGAGCTGCGAACGCTGATCGTGGGCGGTGAGCCGCTGCCGGTGGAGCTCGTCGCCCGCTGGGGCGCCGGCGCCAGCAACCGCCGCCTCTACAACGCCTACGGCCCCACCGAGGCGACGATCTGCGCCACGCTCGCGCACTGCTGGGTAAACGACGGCCCGCCGGCCATCGGCCGCCCGCTCAAGAACACCGAGATCTACGTGCTCGACGGCCAAAAGCAGCTCGTCCCGGTGGGCATCACCGGCGAGATCTTCATCGGCGGCGCCGGCCTGGCGCGCGGCTACCTGGGACGCCCCGAGCTCACCGCCGAGCACTTCATCAAGGACCCCTTCGCCAAGGATCCGCAGGCTCGGCTCTACCGCACCGGCGACCTGGGGCGCTGGCGACCCGACGGGCAGCTCGAGTTCGTCGGGCGTCGCGACAACCAGGTCAAGATCCGCGGCTTCCGCATCGAACTCGGGGAGATCGAAGCGGTCCTGTCCGCGCTGCCCGGCGTGCGCGAGGCCGCGGTGATCGCGCGCACCGATCGCAACGAGCGGCTGCTCATCGCCTACATCGTGCCCGACGACCCGACGCCTTCGGTGATCACCCTGCGCGCCGAGCTCGCCGAGACCCTGCCGCAGCACATGGTCCCGATGGCCATCGTGCCGCTCCCCGAGCTGCCGCGCACGCCCAACGGCAAGACCGACCGCCAGGCGCTGGCGCAGTCGCTGCTGCGCCTGACCCCCGCCGCGCAGGCCGAGTACCGACCGCCCGAGGGCGACCTCGAGCAGGCGCTGGCGGCCATCTGGCAGGAGGTCCTGGGCGTCGAGCGCGTCGGCATGAACGACAACTTCTTTGACCTTGGCGGCCACTCGCTGCGCATGGCGCAGGTGCAGGCGCGGCTGCGCGAGGTCCTAAAGCGTGAGGTCCCGCTGCTCACGCTCTTCCAGTACCCGACCATTCGCACCCTCGCTGCGTTCCTGCAGGGCGACCAGGAGACCGACAAGCTGTCGAGCAGCCAGGAGCGCGGACGTAAGAGGAAAGAGGCCGCGGCCCAGCAGCGCCGCCGCGTAACGGAGAAGAAGAGACGAGATGAGTGACGATTCGCTAAGCGGAGTAGCCATCATCAGCATGGTCGGGCGGTTCCCCGGGGCCGCCGACGTCGACCGCTTCTGGGAGATGATCCGCGACGGCCGGGAGGGGATCTCGTTTTTCACCGCCGAGGAGCTCATCGAGAGCGGCATCAGCCCCAAGCTGGTGAACAACCCCAACTACGTGCGGGCGCGCGGGGTGATCCCCGAGATCGACCGCTTCGACGCGCGCTTTTTCGGCTACAGCCCCCGCGAGGCCGAGATCCTCGACCCCCAGCAGCGGCTGTTCCTGGAGAGCTGCTGGACGGCGCTGGAGGCCGCCGGGTACGCCGCCGCGCGACCGCCCGCTCCGGTCGGCGTGTTCGCCGGCTGCATCGGCGGCAACACCTACCTCACCAACAACCTGCTCGGGGATCAGGAGCTGCGCGAGAACATCGGCGACTACCCGCTGTTCGTCGCCAACGACAAGGACTCGCTGACCACCCGCGTCGCCTACAAGCTGAACCTGCGCGGCCCGGCGGTGACCGTGCAGACCGGCTGCTCGACCGCGCTGGTCGCGGTGGCGATGGCCTGCCAGAGCCTCATCGACTTCCAGTGCGATCTGGCGCTGGCCGGCGGCGCCGCGATCACGGTGCCGCAGAAGATCGGCTACCTGTACACCCCGGGCCTGGTGGTGTCCCCCGATGGTCACTGCCGCACCTTCGACGCCGCCGCCAAGGGCACCCTGACCAGCAGCGGCATCGGCGTCGTCCTGCTCAAGCGGCTGAGCGATGCGCTGCGCGACCGCGATCCGATCGTCGCGGTGATCCGCGGCTGGGCGATAAACAACGACGGCGCCGACAAGGTCGGCTACACCGCCCCGAGCGTCCAGGGCCAGGCCGACTGCATCGCCCAGGCCCTGGAGGTCGCCGAGATCGAGGCCGACAGCATCGGCATGGTCGAGGCGCACGGCACCGCCACGCCGATCGGCGATCCGATCGAGATCGCGGCGCTGACCCAGGCGTTCCGCGCCCACACCAAGCGGCGCAGCTACTGCGCCATCGGCTCGGTGAAGAGCAACATCGGACACCTGGAGACCGCGGCCGGCATCGCGGGTCTCATCAAGGCGGCGCAGTCGATCGCCCACGGCCAGCTCCCCCCGAGCCTGCACTTCCAGACCCCGAACCCCGAGATTGATTTCGCCAGCAGCCCGTTCTACGTCAACACCAAGCTCCGCCCGTGGCCGGAGGAGCTGTCGCCGCGCCGCGCCGGGGTGAGCTCGTTCGGCATCGGCGGCACCAACGCCCATCTCGTGCTGGAGGAAGCGCCGCCGCGACCACCGAGCGATCCCGGGCGGCCGTGGCAGCTGTTGGCCCTGTCGGCGCGCAGCCCAGCGGCGCTGGAGGTGGCGACGACCGACCTGCAGAACTTCCTGAAAAAGGCGCGCGCGCCGGAGGAGGAGTTCGAGCTTGCCGATGTCGCCTACACGCTGCAGGTCGGCCGGCGCCCGTTCAACCACCGGCGCATCGTGCTGTGCTCGGACGCCGAGGACGCCCTTTTGGCAATCAAGAGCGCCGACCCGCACCGGGTCTTCACCGGCGAGGCGGACAAGCCCCCGAGCCTGGTCTTCATGTTCACCGGCCAGGGCTCGCAGCACGTCAACATGTGCCGCGAGCTTTACCAGCGCGAGCCGTTCTTCCGCGAGCAGGTAGATCAGTGCTGCGCGCTGCTGCGCTCGGAGGTCGACTTCGATCTGCGCGCCATCCTGTTCCCCTCCGACACCCAGCACGAGGAAGCGCTGCGCGAGCTGTCGCGCACCGCGGTGACCCAGCCGGCGCTGTTCGTCATCGAGTACGCGCTGGCCAGGCTGTGGATGGAGCTCGGGCTGACCCCGGCGGCGATGATCGGCCACTCGCTGGGCGAGTATGTAGCGGCGTGTCTGGCGGGCGTCATGTCGCTGCGCGATGCGCTGATGCTGATCGTGCAGCGCGGCTGGCTGATGCAGCAGATGGCCCCCGGGGCGATGCTGGCGGTGCCGGTGGCGGAGGAGCAGGTGCGCCAGTTCCTGACCGCCGATCTGTCGCTGAGCGCGATCAACGGCCCCTCCCACTGCGTCATCGGCGGCCCGGTCGCGGCGATCGACAAGCTGGAGAAGCGGCTGGCCGAAAAGAAGCTGCGCGGGCGCCGGCTGCACACCTCGCACGCGTTCCACTCGGCGATGATGGATCCGATCCTGGATGC
>DAOMZC010000300.1:0-7271 GCA_035437965.1 Pseudomonadota bacterium | reverse complement strand
GCCTCTTCGAAGTACTGCTGGTTGTAGTAGTTGACTGCCTTGTCGTGGTGCTCCTTGCAGCGCTCATCCTTGATGCAGGCGTCGTTGGGCAGGGCCAGCGCCGGCGTCGGCAGCGCCGACAGCCCCAGCGAGAGCACCAGCGTCGAGCTTACCAGCACGCGGCCACGAGCAGCCGGCGGTCGGGTGTCAGGCAGACCAGCGGGCGCCGGCAAGAGCGCTGCGCGCGGCCCGGATGCTCGACCTTGAGCGCGCCGCGGCCGAGCCTGAAGGCGCGCTGAAGATCCGGGGAGCGGGTCGCGGCGCAGCTCCTCGAACGAGCTGCTAGTCCACCACTTGAATGCGGCCATTGCTAGTTTCATCCTTTGGCTTTGGCGTCGTCGGAGTCGTCGGAGTCGTCGGAGTCGCCGGAGTCTTTTCGGGGGCTGCTTGGGAGGTACCGTCCGCCGCGACCGGCCCCTTGACGACGCGGCCCTTCTTGCCGCGCTTGAGCAGCAGGGCGGACTGCGCCGGGTCGACCGCAGGGGTAGGCGCAACGCTGGACGCCAGCGGCTGCAGGGTCTCCTGGACGAAGGCGTTGGCGCTCTGGTCAATCGTGACGACGCGATCGGCATAGCCGGCGAGACGGAGGATGAGGATGATCTGCCCGTTGGCGGCGGGCTGCGAGATGTTCCACGGCGTCCGCCCGACCTCGGTCTGGTCGACGGCGCGCAGTACCGTGGCGCCCGGTGGCTCGCTGCTGATCGACCACTTGATGGGGCGCACCGGTGCGCTCGTGACCGCTGGCCGATGCTCGCGGTCCGGCTTGCGCAGCAGCAGACCAGCAAGCACCGCACCGCCGATCAGGATGCTGCCGGCGATCGTCGCCACCGCGAGCAGGGGTGTCCGCCGCGGCGGCGGCCCGAGCTGGGCCGCTGACTGCGCCAGCGTCGTAAGCAGCGGGTTCGGCCCGGCCAGCGAGTTGGCCACCGGCGTCGGAGTGCGCGGCTGGCTAAGATAGGGCTGGCTGGTGATGAGCCCGATGTCGGTGGTCGACATGACGCCGGTGGAGTGAATCGCCTTGAGCTGCTCCAGCTGCTCGGCGACCGCCGCCATCGCCGGCCGCTGAGCCGGATCTTTGGCCAGCAGCTGGTGCACGAGCGCCGCCAGATCCTCGGGGATCGACGGCTCGAACTGGCGCAGCGGCGGCGGCGGCTCGTAGATGTGCATGGCCATCACGGCCCCCGAGCCATCGCCAATAAAAGGCGGCCGCCCGCACAGCAGGCGGTAGAGCATGACCCCCAGCGCGTAAACATCGGCCCGGTCGCCGATGACCCCCGAGCCACGACACTGCTCGGGCGCCATGTACAGCGGCGTGCCGACCATCATCCCGGTGCGGGTCTGCGACGACTGCTCGATCGCGTCGCCGCCGTGCCCCTGCGCCGAGGCCAGCACCTTGGCAATGCCGAAGTCGAGCACCTTGGCCCGCTCGCCTCCCGGCGCCTCGGGATCGGGCACGATCATGACGTTGTCGGGCTAAATGACCGCCCGCGAGCTGCCGACGGGCCCCTTGAATGCCGCCCCTTCCGCGGCGCGCTCGCGGATCGATTCGCGCCGATTCAAGCCCACCTTTTACCCTGCAGCCAGCTCCGCGCCCGCACCCGATCAGTCCTCCCCGTCACAAGCTCGATATCCAAGGCTCATCTGCACTAATGATTTCCTTCCGCAGCACCGCCGAAACCCAGGTCACTGCCTTTGATACCCAGGCTGCTGCTTTCGATACCCAGGCCGCCGCCTTCGATACTCAAGCCACTGCCTTTGATACCCAGGACAGCTGCCCTGGCGGGTCAAGCGTCTGCCGTTGCTACCCAGCCCGCTGCCTTGGCAACTCAGGGCTGTTGCCTTGACTACCCAGCTCGCTGCCTTTGGTATCCAGGGCCCTTGCCTTGACTACCCAGCCCGCTGCTTTTGATATCCAGGGACCTTGCCTTGACTACTCAGCCCGCTGCTTTCGATACCCAGGGACCTTGCCTCGGCAAGTCAAGGTGTTGCCTCTGCAACCCAAACCGCTCATTTGTCGGCTGTTCGCACTCTGCGGATCGTTTGGCCGATTAATCTCCCTCGGTCGGTTCCTCATCGGGCTTGAGATCTCGATGAACGATCCCTTTGCTGTGCGCCGCCGCGAGGGCAGCGGCGATCTGGCGGCTGAGGCGCAGGGTCTCGGGGATGGTCAGGCGGCCGCCCTGCCGCTTCATCCGGCTGCCCAGCGACTCGCCCTCCAGGTACTCCATGACGATGTAGGCCAGCCCGTCGGGGAGCTGACCGCAGTCGGAGATCTGGACCACGCTCGGGTGGTTGACGATGTTGACGGCGCGCGCCTCGGTAACGAAGCGCGCTACGAGCTGCTGGTTCTGGGCAAACTCCGAGCGGAGAATCTTGATCGCGACCCTGCGCTCGATCTGGGTGTGAACTGCCTCAAAGACCGCACCCATCCCCCCCCGGCCAATCTCGCGTAGGACGCGATATGGACCGATATGTTGTCCGGTCATAGATCCCACCTACTATGTCCAGGATACCATCTTTTCGCCCTCGTCCGGCCTGACAATGGCTGACAATTATCGACGCCTGAGGCGCCGCAGCCGGGCAGAGAGACCTTAAATGCAGGGAAGCCGCCTACAGCGTTCCGATAGCTGCCCCAGCGTCGGCTTCTTTGTCATAATGGGTCTTCGATGGCCAAGGTAAAGCCCACCGCGTCGCTTTCGCTGGATCTCGACAATCAGTGGTCCTACATGCGCACCCATGGGGACGCCGGCTGGGAAAGCTACCCTTCATATCTTGCCGAGGTACTTCCGCTTTCGCTGCAGACCCTTGCCGCGCAGGGGCTCAAGGCCACCGTGTTCCTCGTCGGGCGCGACGCGGAGTCGCACCGGGAGCTGTTGCGCCAGATCCCCGCCCAGGGTCACGAAGTCGGCAACCACTCGCAGAACCACCTGCAGTGGCTGCATCAGCTGCCCCGCCCCGAGCTTGAGCGAGAGATCGCGCAGGCGGAAGAATTCATCGCCATTGCCACCGGAATCCGGCCGCGCGGCTTTCGCGGCCCCGGCTTCGCTTGCAGCGAGACCCTGCTGCAGATCCTGGCCGAGCGCGGCTACGAGTATGACTGCTCGACGTTCCCGACGTTCATCGGGCCGCTCGCCCGCAGCTACTACTTCATGACCGCGCGCAAGCTGACCGCCCAGGAAAAGGAGGAGCGGCAGGATCTGTTCGGCGATGTACGCGACGGCTTTCGCCCGCTGCGCAGCTACCTGTGGACGTTTGACCGCGGCAAAACGCAAGCTCCGCTGCCCGAGCTCCTTGAGATCCCGGTCACCACGATGCCCGGGGCGCGCACGCCGATTCACATGTCGTACGTGCTGTACCTGGCGCAGCGGTCGACGTTCCTGGCGCTGCGCTACCTGCAGACCGCGCTGCGGCTGTGCGAGCTGTTCAAGATCGAGCCGTCGTTCCTGCTCCACCCGCTCGATTTCATCTCGGGCGACACCTGCGCCGCGCTGCGCTTCTTCCCCGCCATGGCCATGCCGGCGGCCGAAAAGCGCGCGCTCGTCGGCCAGGCCCTGAGCATGCTCGCCGACCGCTTCGATGTCGTGCCGATGGGCGAGCACGCCCGCCGGCTGCGCGCCAGCGGGTCGCTCCCGCGCAAGAAGCCCAATCTCGCCGCCTGACCCCTACCCGGCGGCGCCGTCGAGGTGCAGCTGGGTGATCTGGCGCGCCCGCGCCGCTACCGACTGGCGCAGCTCGACCGGCTCGAGCACCTCGACCCCGGTGCCGAAGGTCAGGATCCAGTTGACCAGCCAGTCGGACAGCGGGTTCTCGATGCTGACCTCCAGACTGCCGTCGCGGCACTTGCTGACCCGCGCCGGATCAAAGCGCGTCCGCACCTCATAGGCGAGCGACTTGTCAAAGCGCAGCTGCACCCGCGGGTGCGTCGGCTCGGGAGTAAACAGGTTGTCGCGGCGGAACTGCTCCAGGTCGAAGCCGGGCTGCACCTCGAACGACGGGTCGGACTCGCCGATGCTGACCTTGGACAGGCGCTCGACCTTGAACAGGCGCGGCTCGTTGTGGCGGTGGCAGCGCCCGACCAGGTACCAGGAGCCGCGGTGGTTCACCAGCGCGTAGGGGTCGATGCCGCGCTGCTCGGTCTGCCCGCGTGAGGCCGAGTGGTACTGCGCGCTCACCGCCTTGTGAGCGGTGATTGCGCGGTGCAGATCCGAGAGCAGGGCCAGGCGGGTGTGGTCCTCGGTCTCGACCACCGACTCGCGCTCCAGGGCCAGGAGCTCGGGCGAGGCCTCGCCGAGCGCGGCGCGGATCTTGGCGAGCAGCCGCGCCACCGCATCTTCATACGGCCGCACCCCGGAGCCGGCCAGCGCCCGCAGCCCGAGCGTCAGCGAGAACGCCTCGGCCGCGGTCAGGCGCAGCGGCCGGGTCAGCCCCTGGGGCAGATCGGCGTAGACGCAGTCATCTTCTTCGTCGATGGTGAGCAGCAGGAACTCATCGGGTCCGCCCTGCGGCGGGCCGACCATCGACAAGAGGTTTATGTCCTCGCGCAGGGTCGCCTCGTCGATGTCGAGCTCTTTGGCGAGCTCCGCCACCGGGACCCCCTGGCGCGCGAGCACCGCCGGGACCAGATACAGGAGGCGGCGCAGGCGACCGGTTGCTTCCATAGGGCGCTCCATCAGCTAGCTGTCGCCCCGCGCGGGGCGCTCTTGATCGATTCACCTTCGGCGCCGCTCACCGTGCGCGAGCCGCCGCTCTGCGGGCCATTGCGGCGGCCGACCGTGGCCGCCGCCTCGGCGACGCGGGTGCGCAGGGCCGGCGGCGCCAGCACGCGCAGGGTCCCGGCCGCCCCGAGCACCCGGCTCACCAGGTAGTCGGGGTTCTTGCATTCAAACTCGACGACGCTGCCGCCGGCGCCGTGATCCTGGCCGGCGGCGCGCGTGGTGGGGCCGAAGTCTTCGTCGACCACCCACGGCGTCTCATCGCTGACCCACAGGCGGGCGCGCACCGGCGGCTCGCGATCGAAGCGCCACGGCGAGATGACCCCGTGCTCCTGCAGCGAGAAGTCCTTGGGCACCTCGAAATCGGGCGTGCGCGGGCGCGGCGCGACCTTGAGCTGCAAGATGCGATCGACGCGGAAGCGGCGCAGCGCCTGTGCCTTGTGACAGAAGCCGACGAGCAGCCAGGCCCCCTGGCGATAGACAAGGCCGTAGGGATCGACGTCGCGCTCGCTCGGTCCGACTACGCCGCCGCCCCCATCGGGCCCGGCGCCGGCGAGCTCCTCGGCCCCGCCCCAGCCGCTGCCGCGGTGGGCACCGTACTCGAAGCTTACCCGCTTGTGGTTGTGGATCGCCGCCTCCAGCTGCTCCAGGTGCTCGGCGATCGAGCCCGACTTGAAGGTCGTCGGCAGGTGCACGAGCACGTCGGTCGCCACCCCGCCCTTTTCGCCTTCGGCCGTGGGCCCGGCGGCACGGGGCGGGCGGCGGCGCCGGCTCTTGGACGGCAGGCCGGACAGATCGAACATCAGCTTGCGCACCGCCAGCTCGGCGGCGTGCCGGTAGGGGAAATCCGACTGGTGACGCGCCGCCGCGGCGGTCGAGACGAGCACCGCCACCTCGTCGGCGGTCAGGCTGACCTCGGGCAGGCGGTACTTCTGGCGATCGATGATGTAGCCGCCCTCGGCCGGCGCATCGGCTGACTCTTCGGCGGTGACGTAGCGAAGGGGGACGCCCATCTCGAGGAGCGTGGACTTGTCGCGCTCGTAGGCGCGCTGGCCGGCTTCGGGCTTGGCGCTGCGGTATTCGCTGAACTGCTCGCGTAGCTCGGCGAACGAGATCGGTCGCCGCGCGTCGAGCAGGAGCACCACCAGGTCGAGCAGTCGCTTGGTTCGCGAGTCCGAGGTCGAGTGCATGATGCCCCCCGGAGTACTCCCGGTCGAGGCTCGAAGTCAAGCTGCGCGTGCGCGCCTTGGCGCTACCTGTCTGGTGCCTGTCTGGTACCTGTCTGATACCTGTCTTTTACCTTTCTAGGGGGGTCGCCGGGAAGACCGAGACCTGCTGGCCGTCGGCGGCGGCTTCGATGGTGACAAAGACCGGGCTCGGGCCGGTCAGGATGCCCAGCACCGGCGACAGATCGGCGCGATAGAGCCGCGTCGGGGCGGGGCCGGTGAACTCGGCGAAGCCCTTATCGAGCTTGAGCGGGCTTCTGGGCTTTTTGCGCTCTTCGCGCAGCCGGCTTGCGAGCTCGGGCGGGACGACGAGCGCGTCCTTCTTGTCGCCCTTGAGCTGGCCCTGCAGGTCGGTAAGGACCGCCTGCAGCTGGGGCTTTTCGGCCTCACTGGCGGCGGTCACCGGCATCACCCGGCCCGAGCCGGCGGCCAGGTGCAGGGCGACGACGCCGAGCGGCATGCTGCCGAGCTTTTTCAGATCGCCGGCCGGGACCTTGAGGCTGACCCCGAGGTACGTCGACAGCTGGCCCGGCGTCCAGATTGGATCCTTGCCGATCCGGGTGACCGCGCACAGCGGGCGGCCGGGGTCCTTCTTGCCGGGCTCGCACTTGAGCACCGCGGTGAAGCGGGTGGCCAGCTCGGTCGCCGTGGGGTCGGGCGGCAGCGGCGGCGGCACCGCGGCCGGGGCAGCACCGGGGACGGCCGGGGCAGACGCCGCCGGCAGCGGGACTGCGACCGCGGCGGGGACAGTCGGGACAACAGCCAGGGCAAGAGCGAGGTGCAGCATGAAGTTCTCCAGCGGACAAGAGCAGGGAAGGGGTCCCGGGAAACGGTCTAAGCGGCCCATATTGCCCGACTGGCGGGGCTTTCTGTCAAGCCTTCACTGCCAGGGGCTGCGTCCCTCACTTCACTTTGTAACGCGCGGTAGCTCGGGGTAGCTCGCGGGATTATCCCGTGGCCTGGCTCGCGTCGGTCGCCGCCGCCGGGCGGCAGCGCGGGGGTGACAAACTAACGTAAAGGGTGTAGATGGCCAAGGTGCCAAAGACTTATTCAAGCTCTGCTGTCTATTTGAGGCCCGCCCGGGGCCTGGGGCCCGCCCGGGGCCTGCTGCCCGCCAGGGGGCTGATGCTCGCCCGCGGCGCCCGGTGGGTGCTGGGCGTCGCCGCCGGCCTCCTGATGCTCGGCCCGGCGTGCCGGCCGCCGGTGCCGGACGCGCCGCCCAAGCCGAGCAAGCTGGCGGTCCTCGTGTGCGCCGACTCGGACCACGAGCTCTTCGAAGATCTAAAAGCGAAGT
>DAOMZC010000299.1:0-7286 GCA_035437965.1 Pseudomonadota bacterium | reverse complement strand
CCTGTTCCTGGTCGGGCTCAGCGGGATCTTTGATGAGCTGAAGCTGGCGACGCAGGGAGCGGCCGTGGAGCTGACCGGCCACGTGCCGGCCCGCCAGCTCGACATCCTGCTCACGCTGGTCGCCCAGCAGCTGCCGCCACCGACGCGATTTCTGCCGCCGCCGCCTCCTCCGCCCCCCGCCCCGCCCGGGACCCTATCGCCCGATGGCGGAGCAGCTGACGCCGGCCCGCCGCCGCGGCCGAGCTCCCCCTAACAGCGGTCCCGAGCAGTGCGGCGCGGCCGCCAGGCACCGCTGGTACTCGCGTCGTGAACACGGTCGCCGCTCACCGCCTGGCCGGCGATGCCGCGATTGCCCCTACGATAGCTGTCGGCGAGGATATGCTGGCCTGGCGCTCAGCGCTCGGTCGGCGCGGCTCAGTCGATGCGGGCGAGGATGAACTTCAGATAGCGCCCTTCGGGAAAGGCCGGCAGGGTCGGGTGGTCGGCGGGCTGACCGTGGATCTCGAGCACCCGCAGGCGGCGGCGGGCGTGCTGCGCCGCGTCGGTGAGGGTGGCGAGGAACTCGGCCTCGGGGACGTGGCTGCTGCACGATGCCGCGGCGAGCAGGCCGCCGGGGGCCACCGCGGCGAGCGCCAGCCGGTGCAGCTCGCGGTACGCCCCGAGCGCCGTGGGCAGCGCCTTGTGCGTCGGGGCGAAGCTCGGCGGATCGACGATCACCAGGTCGTAGGTCTTTTGGCGCTGCGCCGCCTGCTGCAAGTGGACAAAGACATCGTCGGCGTAGAACTCGTGCGCCGCGGGGTCGAGCTGGTTGAGGGCGAAGTTCTTCTGCGCCGCCGCGATCGCCGGGCCGGCGCTGTCGACAGTGACCACGCGGCTGGCCCCGCCGAGCGCCGCCGCCAGCGAGAAGCCGCCGGTATAGGCAAAGCCGTTCCACACCGTCAGCCCGCGCGCGTAGCGGCGGATGAGCTGGCGATTTTCGCGCTGATCCAGGAACAGGCCGGTCTTCTGACCCTGGACGATGTCGACGAGGAAGCGCATGCCGTGCTCGCGCACCAGGAGCTCGGCGGCGGGCAGCTCGCCGTACAAAAGCTGGCCGCCGCCGCCCTGCCGCCGCTGGTTGCGCTCGTACAGGGCGGTAATCGCCAGCGGCCCGCCGAGCCCCTTGACCGCGGCGACCACCCCTGGGAGCAGGGCGCGCGCCGCGGCCCCGTCGAACAGGACCACCGCCACCGGGCCGTAGCGGTCGATGACGACGCCGGGCAGGAAGTCGCCCTCGCCGTGACACAGGCGGAACGCGTCGGTGCGGTCCAGCTCGATGGCGCCGCGCCGCGCCTTGAGCGCCGCGGTGAGCCGGCGGGCCACCAGCGCCTCGTCGACCGGCTCGCGGCTGTCGAGCGTGTACAGGCGCAGGGCGATCGGCGACTCGCCGTCAAGCAGCCCGCGGCCGAGGAAGCGCCCGCTGCGCTCGACGAGGTCCACCACCTGTCCGGTGCGCAGCCCGGGCGGCACCTCCAGCGCCTCGCGGTAGAGCCAGGGATGGCCCGCCAGCACGCTGCGCTGCAGGTTCTTGCTCAGGGTGACGCGCGGCAGCCCGCCGTGCCGACTCGCGGTGGCTAGGACTTGCTGCTGCTGGGCTTGGCTTGGGCGCGCTGGCGTTGGCATGCGGGGCACGGGCAGTCTTCGCGGAGGCGACGGAAGTGATAGATGCCGGTCTCGTGGCCGTCGGACCAGCGGATGGTGATGGCGTACTGGCCGACGAGCTCGATGTGGCGGGCGACGATGTCGGCCGGGACCTTGGCCGGGTCAAGCAGCGGGCGGCCGCTCATCTCCTCGACGCAGTGGGCGCAGCGGCAGCGCAGCCTTAGGTCGCGCGCGCTGTACGTCGTCTGGTGCTCGTCTTCCCAGATGAGGGTGATGTCGGGACGACCGAGGCCGATGATCTCAAGCGGCAGCGCCATGCCCAGCACCTTTACACGCCCGGCAGGCGACGGCAAGCGCGATGCGCAGACCGGGCGGCTAGCGCGGCGTGTCGTCCTTGCGCAGCGCCCACAGGACCTTGCGGTAGACCTCCTCGCTCATGACGAGCGACGAGTGGCCGAGCGGCACGGTGATCGCGTGCGCCCCCTCAAGCTGGGTCGCGGTGGGCGGGCAGACCCAGTCGCGCTCGGCGGCGATGGTGTAAAACTCGACCTCCTGGGGCAGCGCCCCGCGGTGCAGGTCGGCGAGGAACGGGCTCCCCGGCAAGAGCTGCCACGACGACGAGGACAGAAGCCCCAGCGTCGCCACCCCGAGCAGCGCCACCCAGGTGCCATGATTGGGCGTCCCGAGCTGGATGAGCCGCCGCACGTGCTTCTGCCCGCCCAGGCGCTTTATGTAATAAAGCCCGATGAGGCCGCCCATCGAGTGGCCGATGATGTCGATGCGCGGCTGCTTGGTCTGCTCCAGCACCGACAGCACCTTGCGGTGGATGAGCAGCGCCGAGGAGCGGATGTCGCGCACGTTGAGCATCCCGAGGTTGAACGAGATGACGTTGAACCCGTCCTGGATGAGCCGCTGCTCGATCACGTACATCGAGCCGCGCGTGCCGAGAAACCCGTGGATGAGCAGCACCGGCGGGTGGTGGTCGGCGAGCGGCTCGGTCCAGCGCTTGTATTTGATCTCGTTGCCGCGCACAAGGTGCCGCAGGTACGAGACTGTGTGGCTGCCGCTCACCAGATCCTGGCGCAGCGGGTCCGGGTCGAGGCGGCGCACCGTGCGGTGGTCGGTGATGAGCCGGGTCATGCGCCGCAGGACCCCCGGGCGCGGCGGCGCATGGTTTAACGGTCGGTTCTTTGAATCACTGGTGCTCATTTAGGTGGGTCTACGCGACGGGGCGCAGCGCGCTGCGCGTAGTTTATTAACACTACCTCACGCCGGCCGCGAGTACAGCTTCAGCTGCATAACGGAAGCCCCGCCGGCGCGAAATCCGGCACCGCCCGGCACCATGGACAGCGACGCGCGCGGCCTGCGAACCGGCGGCGCCGGACAGCCCAATCAGCTCGGCAGTTTTTTTTCGGCGCGTGGAAGGAGAATCGGCGGGGGAGGGAAGGGGTGCGCGCTTAGCTGCCCTGCAGGGTCTCGATGACCGAGATGCCTTTTTCGGTCAGGACCCAGATCCGACCGCGCACGTCGACGCCCATGTTGAGGACCTTGTCGTCCAGGAGGCCCGTGCGCCCGCCGATGAGGTGGGTCTTGTTGCCCTCGGTGACCTCGATGACGCCGCGGTCGGTGCCGATCCAGATGCGACCGTCGGGGTCGCGCACCAGGGCCGAGGCCTTGACGTTGAACGGGACCTCCTTGGGGAAGGTCCAGCGGTCGCCGTTCCACACGCCGATGCCGCGGCTGGTGGCGATCCACATCTGGCCGCCCAGGCCCTCGACCACGTCGTGGACGAGCTCGGACTCCAGGCCGTCGTTCTCGGTGAAGACCTTGACCGTCTTGTCCTTGAGGCGCACCGCCCCGGAGCGCGAGGCCAGCCAGGCCTCGTCACTACCCTTGAAGGCGATGGCGGTCACGTCGCTCGGCACGTTGACGCCCTGCGAGACGTTGCGGGTCACCCCGGCCGGCCGCTGGCGGTGATAGATCACCTTGCCGTCGTCGATGAAGACCTCGGCCGCTCCGTAGGCGCGGGCGTCCTGATCCTTGTCGACGTAGCGCAGCCCGACCCACAGCTGGCCGCGCGGCGAGAACGTCGCGAAGCTGAGATCGGGGACGCCGGTGGGCACCTCAAGCGAGGTCACGCCGACCGGGAACCACTTGCCGGAGTTGCCGACGCGCGAGATCCGGACTTCCTTGCTCGCGGCGCCGCGGTGCAGCGCAATGACCGCCGACTGCGGATCGCGGACCACCGCCAGCACGTGCGAGCCCTTCTCGGGATCGACCTCGGTCACCTCGAAGGTCTGGCCGTCGAAGCGCCAGGACTGGGTGCCGCCGGTGGCGACGTAGCAGTCGTTGTTGTTGATGCACGCCACCGAGAGCCGCTCGGCCCCGGCGGTGAGATCGAACAGGCGCAGCGGGGCCTGCTTGCCCTTCTGGACGCGGGTGACGCCGAGGAAGCGCGTCCCGACGTAGATCGAGTCGGTGTCGGCCGCAATCGCGGTGATGCCGTCGGGCAGCCGCACGTCCACGACCTCGGTATCGAACACCGGCGGGCCGCCGCTGTGGCCGCCCGGGCCGGCGACCAGCCACGGCCGGTCGGGGCGCGGCGTCGACACAACCTGGGCGTACTGCGGCGCCGCGGGATCGGCGGGCGTCTCCAGCTGGCCGGTCTTTTTGCCCTTCTTGCCCTTGCCCTTGGGCGGCTCTGCCTTGGGGGGCTCGCCCTTGGGCGCGTCGGTCTTGGCCGGCTCGGCGGCGGCGGGGGCGGGGGCCGCCTCCTGGGCCTTCATGCTCGCCAGCGGCTGCGCCTTGGGGGCGCCGATCGCCGGGCTGCCGCTGAAGCTGAACTTCACCGGCCCCGAGACCTTGGCCCCCGGCAGCACCCGCTTCATCGACCACACCTGCTGGCCGCTGCCCAGGTAAAGGTCGCTGCTGACCCGCTGCACCCACTCCATCACCCCGGGCGCCTCGACCCGATAGGACCAGAAGCGGCTGCCGTCGAAGTAGGCGACGCGCTGGCCGCCCGGGCCGTCGCCCACCGCCAGCACCGTGCCGGCGCTGTCGGCGACCATGGCGCGGACGTTGTCGATGTCGTTGCCCTCGGCCATGCCGTACTGGAGCAGGTCCTCGCGGACGACCCGCAGCACGCCGCGGCCGCTGGTGCCGATCCAGACCCCGCTGCCGCCATCGCTGGCCAGCGAGGTGACCGTGGTCCCCGACGCGAAGCGCTCCCACTGGCCGTCGCGCAGGCGGGCGATGCCGTCGCTGCCGCCGACCCAGACGCGCTCACCGTCGCTGCTCGCGACGATGCCGACCACCAGATCGCCGACCGGCGGCTTGGGGTAGTTGGTCCACGAGCCGCCAAAGAACCGCGACACGCCCTTGGGCGTCGTCACCCACACGCCGCCCTTCTGATCGAGCGAGATCGCGGTGATGCGATCCGAGGGCAGCCCGTCGATGGTGGTGAGCACGGCGGGAGTCGGCGGGTCGGTGGTCGTCGTCCAGCGGATGAGCCCGCGCGGCGTGCCCACCCACACCAGCCCGGCGGCCGCCGCCAGACAGTTCACCGGGCGCGAGTCGGAGAAGCTGCGCACCCGCACCGGCGCGGTGCCGCCCACCCCGGCGACCTCGCCCTTCACCTCGGCCTTGGACGAAGGCCCGCACCCAGCGCTGAGCGTCGCGCCGAGCGCTCCGAGGGCGACCGGCAGCGCGCAGGCGCCCAGCGCCAGCTTCACCGTCGCCGAACCAAAAAACCGCTGTTTCCGAGGGAGCTGTGTATCGCTGTTTCTGAACATGGACATGGACCCTTGCCCTGGCCGCTGTCGAGGCGGCCCAAACCCAAGAGAGAAAGTAGTTCGCGGCGAGCTCTTCTGGCGATGTTTACAGGCCCTCTCCGGCACGCCGGCCGCCGGCCCCGCTGATGACGACGACGACGACGACGACGACGACGACGACGACGACGACGAGAGCCCACACTGCGGCGGCATCTTCAACAGAAACTTGATAGCGCAACATGCCGGATGGCCTTAGATGCTGTCAAGGCTCTCGGAAGCCGGTTTTGTATGACCACTACTGCCATCATCGCCTCAGGCGTCCCTCCTAGGCAATGATGCCGTAATCTTGAAGGCTTTCGCGGGTGAGCGGCGGCGGCGGCGGCGGCGCCGGCCGGCGGAAATTGATGGGAATTTGCCCGGGGTGTCTCAGGAAGGCGCTATAACCCGGGCGCATGCGGCTCGTGCATACCTCGGACTGGCACCTCGGTCAGCGGCTTCATGAGAGGCCGCGCGACTTTGAGCACCGGCGCTTCCTCGACTGGCTGCTCGAGCTCCTCGCGGCGCAGGCGGCCGACGCGCTGATCGTGGCCGGCGATGTCTTTGACAGCGCCAACCCGCCGGCCGAGGCCCAGCGCGCCTATTACGAGTTCCTCGCCGCCTGCCGCCGGCGCCTGCCCGAGCTCGAGGTGGTCGTCCTGGGCGGCAACCATGACTCACCGCTGCGGCTCGACGCGCCGGCCGAGCTCCTGCGTGCCGTGCGGGTGCACGTGCTCGGCGGGCTGCCGCGCCTGCCCGAGGCGCTGGCGGCGCCAGGCTCCACCGCGGGCGACGCGGGTGAGGCAGCTTCCATCGTTGCAGAGCTCGACACCAGCCGCGCCGTCATCCCGCTGCGCCGGCGCGGCGGCGACATCGCCGCCTGGCTGGTCGCCGTCCCCTACCTGCGGCCCGCCGACCTGCCGAGCATCCTGACCGCCGAGCTCCTGCCCCCAGGCGGCGACGCCGCCACCGACGCGCTCGACCGCGCCGCGCGCCTGGAGCAGGCCAGCGCCCAGCTGCTCGGCAGCGTACGCGCCATCTACAAGCAGCTGTTCGACGCCGCCCGCGCCCAGCGCCAGCCCGGCCAGGCCCTGCTCGCGGCCGGACACTGCTACCTGGCGCAGACCCGGACCTCGGTCGACAGCGAGCGCAAGATCCAGCTCGGCAACCAGCTGCCGCTGCCCGTCGAGCTGTTCCCGCCCGAGGTCGCCTACGTCGCGCTCGGGCACCTGCACCTGGGGCAGTGCGTCGCCGGGCAGGAGCACATCCGCTACAGCGGCTCGCCGATCCCGCTGGCGCTGTCCGAGGCGGACTATCGCCACCAGGTGCTGATCGTCGACCTCGAAGGCGACCGGCTGCGGCAGATCCGCGCCGAGCCGGTGCCGCGCAGCGTCGAGATCCTGCGCGTCCCCGAGCAGCCGCGGCCGCTCGCCGAGGTGCTGCCGCTGCTCCATAGCCTGCCGGCGCGCGGCCCGGCCGCGGCGAGCCCGGACGAGCGCCCCTACCTCGAGGTCCGGGTGCGGCTCGGCGCCAACGAGACCAACGCCGCCCTGCGCAGGACCATCGAGGAGGCCACCGCCTCGGCGTGGCCGCGCCTTATGCGCATCGCGGTGACCCGCGAGGACGGCAGCGGCCGATCGCCCGAGCCCGGCGGAGGGGAGAGCGGGGAGCAGCTGCGCGACCTCGATCCCGAGGAGGTGCTCCGCCGTCGCTACCAGCGCTGGAAGGACGATCCCGCCGCCGCGGTCCCCGAGCCGCAGCTGCGGCTGTTCCGTGCCCTGCTCGACCAGCTGCATGAAAAGCCCCAGGACGGCGGCCCGGCGGCGCCCGCCGACAGCC
>DAOMZC010000298.1:0-7316 GCA_035437965.1 Pseudomonadota bacterium | reverse complement strand
CGCGGCCTTCCACCTGGACGCTCTGGCCATCGCAGGAGGCGCGCAGCAGGCTCCGCCGGCCCGGGGCGCCGTCCACCTGGCCGCGCGGCGGGCCCTGGTCAATCTCCAGGACCTGGCCGGGCTGCAGCAGGCGGTGGTGGTGCAGGTACACGGCGAGCGCCGCGGCGGCGCTGCCGGTCGCCGGATCCTCTTGCGGCGCGTCGTAGGCAAAGAAGCGCGCGCGCACCTGCACCGGCGCGCCTTCGCGCGGCGGCGTGATGAAAGAGAAGGCGAGGATGCCGAGCTCGGCGCCGAGGGCCCGCTCGGCGACCACTACATCGCGGTAGCTGGCCTCGATCTGCTCGATGTCCTCGGGCGTCTCGACCGGGACCATCAGCTGCAGGGCGCCGCCGCTGACGACCTGGGGGTAGAGCAAGAGCTCGCCCGCGGCGGCCGTGACCTTCTGGCTGAAGCGCTCCATGGGCAGCCCTAGCGCCGGTGGCAGCCAGGCCAGACGCTGGTCGCTGATCGGGCTTCCGGGGATGCTGATGAGGCGGTGCGAGAACTGCGCCCGCTCGGGCAGCTCGCCGCCGCTCACCGTGACCGGCACCACCCCCATGCCGAGCTCGAGGCGGACCGTGGTCTGCGGCGCCTGCCAGGGCAGCTTCTGCAGAAGCAGGAGGGCTGCTGCAGTGCCGAGGACCGGGTGGCCGGCGAAGGGGATCTCCTTGGCCTGGGTGAAGATGCGCACCCGAGCGTCGGCCTCGACTCCCGCGCTCGGCGGGTAATAGAAGGTCGTCTCGG
Source organism: Pseudomonadota bacterium (assembly GCA_035437965.1). Classification (GTDB taxonomy): domain Bacteria; phylum Myxococcota_A; class Polyangia; order Palsa-1104; family JAEUJZ01; genus CALFML01. Next base: position 6,533 of record DAOMZC010000298.1, on the reverse strand, counting down.
CAAGGCTGAGCTCGCGGGTCAGCGGGAGCAGCGTCTCCTCGGGCAGCTCGCTGCCGTCGAGCACCGCCAGCGGGTTGCCGCCAAAAGGCCGCTCGGCGAACACGTCCGCCCAGACAAATGGCACAGGCCGTTTCATGTGAGTCACCTTTGCCGAGACGCGTCGCTCAAGTCAAGCAAGAGCGCAGGCGCTGCCGCTCAGGGGCCGGCCGGTGCCCGGCCCTACTTCCAGGCCATGATGAGCAGACCGGCGGCCAGTCCGAAGGCAAACGCGAACGCCATGCCCAGCACCGCCATCGTCGACAGCCCGCGGTAGGCGGCGAGCTTGCCCTTGCCCTTGCGCGACCGCAGCGCGCCGATCATCTGGGTGCGGTCGTCGCGCTCGGTCGACAGCTCGGCGATGTCGAGCAGGGACTTGCGCAGCTCGTCGGCGGACTGGAAGCGGTCCTCGGGGCGCTTGGCCATGCACTTCTGCACCAGCTTGGCCATGCCGTCGCTGACCTGGCCGGCCCCGTGGTCGCCGACGGCCGACGGGGCGCGCGTGCTGTGCATGATCTCCAGGGTCTCGCGCGAGGTCTTGCCGAGGAACGGCACCTCGCCGGTGAGCAGCTCGTGCATGACCACGCCGACGGCGTACAGGTCGGCCCGGCCGTCGACGCGCTTGCCCTCGGCCTGCTCGGGCGCCATGTACGCCGCCGAGCCGAGCGCGATGCCGGCGCGGGTGCGGTGGGCCACCGGGCCGGCGAACTGGGCGATGCCGAAGTCGACGAGCTTGACGAAATCGGGGTCACCCCCGCGCCGGACAAGGACGATGTTGTCCGGCTTCAGATCGCGGTGCACCACGCCGACCTTGTGGGCGGCGGCCAGCCCCTCACAGATCTGCGCGGCCAGCTTGGCCACCCGCGCCTGCGGCAGGACCTTGTCGCGCTGCAGCACCTTGCGCAGGTCCTCGCCGGCCAGGTACTCCATGATGTACGCCACCACGCCGCGCTGCGGGTCGGCGACGAAGTCGTAGACATCGACGAGGTGCTCGTCGCCGATCTGCGCCACCGCGCGCGCCTCGCAGAACAGCCGCGACACGAGCTCGGCGTCCCAGCCGTCCAGGACCTTGACGGCGGCGCGGCGGCCCAGGCGCTCATGCTCAGCCAAGTAGACGCGGCCCATGGCCCCGGCGCCCAGGAGCTTGCTCATACGGTAGCCACCGACGACCATTCCGGCCTTCGGATCCCGAGATTGCTCGACTTGGCTCAGAGAGGACCTCCCTTTGTAGGTTACTTGAAACGGACCGCCTGGATCAATTGCCATTGCTGCGGACGTTGCCGAGTGTCGACGCCAGCCACCGTTTGAAGATTGCAACACCAGGTAACTATACCAATTTTCACATCAAGCTCGCCCAGCGGGGACGCGGAAAGTCGGGTCTTCCCAAAGGTGCTTTCGGCGCGGGCGAGCCCGCGGGCCAGACTCAGTGATGGGGGGCGGTGTGACGGGCGGGGCAGGGGAGGGAGCTGGGCCGACCTAGACGGGCGGGTTCTCGACGCGCTTTTTCAGGCCCTGCAGGAGCTGCTTCTGCTCTTCGCGGACCTTGGTGATCTGCTGGAAGAGGCCGGCGGCGCGCCGCACGTAGTCGCGGAAGGCGAGGAGACCGGGGTCGCCCGAGGCCATCTGCTTCTGCAGCTCGCTCTGCTGAATCGGCAGCACCACGTCCTTGGGCAGGCCCTTGAGCGGGCGGGACTGGAACTCACCACCCAGGCCGGTGCGGAAGCGGAGCTTGGCCTCCTCGGGTGAGCAGTTCGGCTGCTTGGGATCCGGGCAGACGGCGCCGCCGAGCTCGACGAGCTGGGCCAGCGGCAGCTTGTTGCTGTAGTCGAGGATGACGCCGATGGGGCCGCGTTCCGCCTTGGCGGCGTTGCCCTTGACGTACTTGTCCAGGCTCTCGCGGTCGTTGCGCGTCTTGGCGGTGTGCTCCTGCAGCTGCTTGGAGAGCACGATGATGTCGTTATAGTACGTGAACAGCTGCTGCACGAGCGACGGCTCGAACGAGAAGTAGTTCGTGTGGAACAGCTTGGTGGGTATATCGGGCTCTTTGAAATCCAGGTCGGTCAGCTTCTCGATCGCGGCAAAGTCCGGCGGATCCTTGTCGGAGAGCTTGACCCCGCGGACGGCGTCGAAGACCTTCTCGACCTGCTTGCCCAGCTTGTCGACTTCGTCGCGGATCTGGACCGCGTGCTCGGTCGCGGTGTTCAGATCCGTGCGCCGCTCGGCGATGTTGCCGATGGAGTAGCCGACGCCCAGCATCGCCAGCGCGATGGCGACGGCGCCGCCGATGAGCGGCCACGGCTTGGGCTTCTTGATCGGGTCACCCTTGACCTCGTCGGCGCTGCCGGGGAGCGGGGCGGCGCCGTAGAACGACGCGAGGTTCGCCGCCACCGCCGCCTGCTGGGCGGCATAGGGATCGCGCCGCGGGTCGGGCTGCGCCGGGGCGGCCTCCGGCGGCGGAGCGAAGCCGGGCGGCGGGGGCACGAAGGCCTGGTTCTGGGCCGGCGGAGCGCCACCGAGCGCTGAAGGGAGCTGAGCCTGTCCCGGTCGCGGAGCCGCAGCACCACCCGGGATTGGCGCCGGGGCGAACGGAGCCCCAGGCGCCGGGCCCGGACCGGGGGCCGCCGGGCCGCCGCCCTGCTTCTTCAAGCCCAGTCGTGCCTTGAGGTCGGTGATGTCCTTGGGACCTTGCTTAGTGTTGTCGGCCAAAGGCCTCCTCCGCGTGCCGGTGGTCCGGCTCTATGAACCTACTTTACAAACTTCGAACTGGCCGCGAGCATGCGCCGCCGGCCTGACGACTCACCAGCCCAGATCATACAGGATGTTACGTATTGATTGAACCTGCTGTCGGCGACGCTACGAACCGAGTCCGTGTCACGAATTTCTTAAATCCTACGGAGGTCCGCCGCGCACTGTCAAGCCTTTTACCCTCGACAGCGACGCTTGAGGCTTTGGTTCACGCGGCGGCTGTTAACCGCAGTTCATAGAGCTTTGGCGGGCGCGACGCAGGGGCTCTGGCGCGGGCGCGAATTGGCCCTGGCGCAGGCCTTGCTAATTACGGCTCGCATAAGGTCCGGCGGACGTCAGTACATGCGACCCGCTCAGGGGACCGGTGACTTGAAAGGAATAGCCATGCGCCAATTTCTTCTAATGACCGCCCTCGCGTGCACGTCTCTGCTCTGCGCAGCTCCCGAGCAAGCCGAAGCGCAAGTCTTCTGGCGTCCGTGGCTGCGCCCGCGGGTCGTCTTTGTTCCGCCGCGGATCATCGCGCCCGTGGGCGGACCGACGATCTTCGCCGCGCCCCAGGTCGTCCTCCAGCCGAACTATCCGCCGCCGTACTACTACCCGCCGCCGCAGACGTATGTACAGCCGCTGCCGCCGCCGCCGGTCTACGTACAGCCTGCGCCGCCGCCAGTCTACGTGCAGCCTGCGCCACCGCCGCCGCCGGTTTACGTGCAGCCTGCGCCACCGCCGCCGGTTTATGTGCAGCCTGCGCCACCGCCGCCGGTCTATGTGCAGCCTGCGCCGCCGCCGGTCTACGCGCCGCCGCCGCCGCCGGTTTATGCTCAGCCCGCGCCGCCGCCGCCGCCGCCGGTTAACTACTATCGGCCTACGGTCGCGGCGCGGTCGCAGTGGACGGCCAAGTTCGGTATCGGCGGTCGCTTCGCCGGCACCATCAATACCGGCAACGGCACCACCTTCGGCCAACTCGGCTTCGGCGGCGAGGTGCTGTACCGCATCCACCGCCGGGTCGTCATGGAGCTTGCCGGGGAGTACCAGAAGCGCGTCGACAGCGGCTTTGACCGCTATGACGTGCCGGTGACCCTGGGCGTCCGGCTGCACATCGGTGCTCCCGACTGGGTCGTCTCGCCGTACTTTGTCGCTGCCGCCGGTGGCGTGTACTCTGACCTCGACTACCTGCGAAGCCGCGACAAGGCCTGGCTGCTCGACGGGCAGCTCGGCGGCGGAATCGAGATCCGGCTCGGTCGCCACTTCGCCATCACCGCCGATGTCCGGCTTGATGCGCGGCACCGCCTGACCGAGCCCGACGAGGCCACTGCCGCCACGGTCAGCATCAACGGCAAGCCCTTCTCGCCGATAGCGGACTCGTACGGCGGGCAGTTCCGCCTGGGGGCCGCCCTGTACTTCTAGCGTCCACCTGTGGGCCGGTCCGCGCCGGCCCAAGTCAGCCGATTGAGCCCCTCAGCTCGCTCGACCCGCTCTGCCCGCTTTGGGCAGCTCACTGCCTACCACTTGTTCAGGCCCCCCTGGCTTACCTCGGCAATAAATCACTTGGCGGTCCGCAGGCTTGCCCGATTATGTGCAATAATAACTAACGCCTATGGCTGCCGTAAGCATTCGTCATCTAGGGATGGACAAGCCCGCTGCCCTGGGGGGAGGCAAAGGCCCCGCCATGAACCGCATCCTGGGCGATATCAGCCTGGAAGTGAGCGATGGGGAGCTGCTGGTTCTGGTCGGCCCCTCGGGCTGCGGGAAGACGACGCTCCTTCGCTGCATCGCCGGCTTGGAAGAGCCGAGCCGCGGCGAGATCGCCATCGACAAAAGGTCGGTCGTCGATGTCCCGCCGCGCGACCGCGACATCGCCATGGTGTTTCAGAGCTACGCGCTCTACCCGCACATGACGGTGTTCGACAACCTCGCCTTCGGACTGCGCATGCGCAAGACCCCGGCGGGCGAGATCACTCGGCTGGTCGATGAGGCGGCGCAGATGCTGGAGATCAGCCACCTCATCAAGCGCTACCCGCGCGAGCTGTCCGGCGGCCAGCGCCAGCGGGTGGCCATGGGCCGCGCCGTGGTGCGCCGCCCCAAGGTCTTTCTCTTCGACGAGCCGCTGTCGAACCTCGACGCGGCGCTGCGCCAGCAGATGCGGCTGGAGCTCTTGCGCCTGCACCGGCGGCTGTCGGCGACCATGGTGTACGTCACCCACGACCAGGTCGAGGCGATGACCCTGGCCGACCGCATCGCGGTGCTCAAGCAGGGTGAGCTGGTCCAGGTCGGCGCGCCGGCCGAGCTGTACAACCAGCCCTGCAACACGTTCGTGGCGCGCTTCTTCGGCACCCCCGAGATGAACCTGATCCCGGGCGCGATCGACGGCGGCGAGTTTATCGCCAGCGACGGCGAGCTCAAACTTCGGGTGCCCGCCCCCGGCTACCCCGGCGGTCCGGTCTCGCTCGGCATCCGCGCCGAGGACCTGACCCTGCAGAGCCGCGCCGCCCCCGGCTCCATCGCCGCCCGGGTGGATGTGGTCGAGCACCTGGGCAGCGAGGACCTCATCCACCTGAACGTCGGCACCACGCGCCTGGTCGTGCGCTGCGCCACCGCCGGCGCTCCGACCCGCGCGAGCGAGGTCTTCCTGCACGTCCCCGCCGCCCACTGCCACTTCTTCGAGCGCCCGCCCGGCGGGGCCGACGGCGCCCGCCTCAAGCCGCCGCGGCCGGTCGCGCCGCTGGAGCTGGTGAGCTAGCGATGCTCGCGCTGCCGCTGCTGCTGGCGACCAAGCTCGTGGTCTGGCACGCCTATACGGGCGGTGAAGAACAGGCGCTAGAGCAGGTCGTGCAGACCTGGAACCAGGCCCAGCGCAGCGCCGGCCACGACCCAACTCTCGTCGAGGCGGTGAGCATCCCGTACGGCAGCATGGCCGACAAGCTGCAGGCGGCGATCCCGCGCGGCCACGGTCCCGATGTTTTCATCTTCGCCCACGACCTGGTCGGGCAGTGGGTCGCGCAGGGACTGCTCCGCAAGCTCGACGATCTCATCCGGGTGCCGCCGACGCTGGCGCCGCTGGTCCCGGGCAGCGCCCGGCCGCTCACCGATGGAGGAGCGCTGTGGGGCCTGCCGCTGTCGCTCAAGACCTTGGCGCTGTTTTATCGCACCGACCTCGTACCCGAGCCGCCGCGGACCACCGAGGCGATCTTCGCGCTGGGGGCGCGCCTGCGCAGCGAGGCGCCGGGCCAGCCGCGGCGCTACGGCCTGGCCTACGACGCGGCGAACTTCTTCTGTCACGCCGCCTGGCTGCACGCCTTCGGGGGCTCGATCATCCCGCCCGGCAGCGAGCTGCCGCGGCTTGACACCCCGCAGCAGGTGGCGGCGCTGAACTTCGTCGTCGGCATGCAGCGGCGCGGCGACATCCCCGAAGACATGACCGCGGTTCTGGTCACCCAGTTCTTCAACCAGGGCCGCGCCGCGATGGTCATCAACGGCCCCTGGTTCATCAGCGAGATCGATCGCGGCGTCCCCTACGGTGTGGCGCCGCTGCCCATCGTTTCGGAGACCGGCCGCCACGCGGCGCCGCTCACCACCATCGAGGCCGGCTACCTCAGCGCCTCCACGCGCAGCCCGCAGAAGAGCGCGCAGTTCCTCAGCTACCTGGTCAGCCCCGAGGCGGCGCTGGTGCGCGCGCGGGTCGGTCGGCAGTCGGTGACCACGCTCTCGGTCTGGCAGCACGCCGACGTGCAGCGCGATCCGGTGCTGCGGGGCTT
>DAOMZC010000297.1:0-7346 GCA_035437965.1 Pseudomonadota bacterium | reverse complement strand
CGCAGGCCTCGGGGTCGTCGCCGTTGACGTGGAAGATCGGCGCCTGCACGGTCTTGGCGACGTCGGTGCAGTACTCGGAACTGCGGGCCGCCGACGGCGCCGTGGTGAAGCCGAGCTGGTTGTTGATGATGAGGTGGATCGTGCCGCCCACTCGGTAGCCCTTGATGAGCGACAGGTTGAGCGTCTCGGCGACCAGGCCCTGCCCGGCGAACGCCGCGTCGCCGTGGACGAGCACGCCGCACACCTTGGTGCAGTCGCGGTCCTTGCGGCGGTGCTGCTTGGCGCGCACCCGCCCGACGACCACCGGATCGACGGCCTCGAGGTGGCTCGGGTTGAACGCCAGCGACAGGTGCAGCTTGTGGCCTTCGCGGGTCACGTGGTCGGTCGAGTACCCCATGTGGTACTTCACGTCGCCCGAGCCCATGACGCTCTCGGGGTCGAGGTCCTCGAACTCGGCGAAGATGAGGCGCGGGCTCTTGCGCATCAGGTTGGCCAGCACGTTGAGGCGGCCGCGGTGCGCCATGCCGATGACGATCTCCTGGACGCCCTGGCGGCCGGCGTTCTCAAGGACATAGTCGAGCAGCGGGATGAGCGACTTGCCGCCCTCCAGCGAGAAGCGCTTGGCGCTGACGTACTTGGTGTGGATGAACTGCTCGATCACCTCGGCGTCCATCAGGCGGTCGAGGATGATGAGCTGCTCGGCGCGGCTCTGGGCGTAGCGGTTGGGGCGGCTCTCGATGAACTCGAGCAGGAAGTGGCGGCGCTCGGGATCGTCGATGTGGGCGCTCTCCAGGCCGATGGCGCCGGCGTAGGTCTGGGTCAGGCGCATGACCAGCTCGCCCAGGGTCAGCTGCGTGCCCGGGGCGGTGCCGTACAGTCTGCCCGAGGGGACCTGGCGGTCCAGATCGGCGCTGGAGAAGCCGTGCGCCTCAAGGCGCAGCTCCGGGTGGCCGGTCGGCCGCTCGATGTCGAGCGGGTCGAGCTGTACGGCCAGGTGGCCATAGCGCCGATACGACTCGATCAGGCTGTTGACCCGGGCGGCGGTGAGCTCGTGGACCACCCCGTCCGTGCTCGGCGCGATGGCCGCTGCCGTCGCGGCGGCCGTGGTGCTGAGGAGCTCGCCGAGCGGCGACTGACCATTCCCCGGCCCCGGCCGCGGCGACTGCGCCGGCGCGGCGCTGCGCCCGGGCGGCGAGGCAAGTCCGGCCCCGTCCCCGCCGCCGAGAAGCGCCCGGAAGCCGGGGTCTACAGCGGCGGGATCGGCCTTGAATTGTTCATAGATTTCGTCGAGATACTGCAGATTGGCCCCAAGCAGGGCGACCAAGTTTAAGTCGGCTGGTTCCATGTCGATGTTTGTCGATGTTTATCGGGTCGAAGTTCCGTTAGGAGCAAAGCTCGAATGGCAGCAGCATACCGCCATCACTTCGCGCAGGCTACAGCCGCGCGCGCAATTTGTCGCCTCTGCAGTGCGCAAAAAGCGCCGGCGCTACGTCGCCCTGGTCACAAAACCGGGCCCCCGGCCGAAAAAGCGGCGCCAAAGGCCCGGCCGAAGGTCGGCGCCAAAGGCCCGGCCCGCTCCACATTTCCGTCGCCAGGGCCGCCCCGGCAGCGCGCGTCGGCATTGACAGCGGGATGGGAACCCCGCTATGGATGGCGGATTGTCGTTAGTCGGCTGGTCGCCCGATCGACCAGCCTTGCCACCTTGGTCAACCAGAATCTGGCAGATCTGCCAGATTCTGGCCAGATGTCGGCAGCTGGCGGCAACTGGCAGCTGAGCGGAGAAGATTATGACTTCTGGGAGCAGTGCGAACGCGGTGCGTCTTATCTCTGAGCACGCCTTTGGCGCCGGTGGGCTGCGCGCCCGCTTGTTCCAGCTGGAAAACGGCCTGCGGGTGCTGCTGCTGCGCGATCCGGCGGCGCCGGTGTTCGCCTACCAGACCTGGTTCCGCGTCGGCTCGCGCCACGAGCGGCAGGGCAAGACCGGCATCGCCCACCTTTTCGAGCACCTGATGTTCAACGAGACCGAGAGCCTGCCGCCGGGCGAGTTCGACCGTCAGTTCGAGCTCCAGGGCGGCAACACCAACGCCGCCACCTGGGTCGACTGGACCTACTACCAGGACGATCTGCCGGCCAGCGAGCTGGAGCTGGCGGTGCGCCTGGAGTCCGAGCGCATGCACCGCCTGGTCGTCAAGGAGCGCCAGGTCGAGACCGAGCGCGGCGTGGTCATCAGCGAGCGCCGCCTGCGCGTCGAGGACGACGTCGACGGCTTCATGTCCGAGGAGCTGTTCCGCCTCGCCTTCACCGCCCACCCCTACCACTGGCCGACCATCGGCTGGATGCGCGACATCGAGAACATCACCCTCGAAGACGCGGTCTCCTTCTACAGGACCTACTACGCGCCCAACAACGCCACCGTGGTCGTCGTCGGCGACATCGAAGAGGAGCGGGCGCTGGGGCTCATCCAGGCCCACTACAGCGGCCTCTTGCCGCAGAAGATCCCGGCCCCGGCGCTGGTGGTCGAGCCGGTGCAGACCGCCGAGCGCCGGGCGAGCTACAAGAAGCAGGTGCTGACCGACAAGCTGCTCGTCGGCTACAAAGCCCCGGCGTTCACCGAGCCGGACCATCTCCTCCTCGACCTGCTGAGCGACCTCCTGCTCGGCGGCTCGTCGTCGCCCGTCTACTGCGACCTGGTGATCGAGCGCGAGGTGATGAGCAGCATCGGCGGCTCGGTGACGCCGTTCCGCGATCCCGGGCTGTGGGAGCTCGGCGGCTCGCTGCAGCGCGGTCACACCGCGGCCGAGGCGCTGGAGATCTTCGACGAGCACATCCAGCGCCTGCACCGCGACGGGCCCTCGGCCGACGCGGTCGAGCGGACGCGGGCGCGCGCCCTCACCGGGTTTTACAGCGGGCTGCGCACGGCGCACGGCAAGGCCGCCTCGCTCGGCGAGTACGAGACGACCGGCGGCGACTATCGGCTGCTGTTCGCCGTCCCCGAGGTCATCCGCCGCGTCACCCCGGCCGATCTGCAAGCGGTGGCCCGGCGCTACCTGCGCCCCGAGCAGCGCACCGTGATCATCGCCGAGCCCGACGGTCGGCCCCCGGACGATGAGGAATTCGATGACGACGACGACGACGAAGGCTATGAGCAGCCAGTCAGCGGGAGGGCCCAGTGAGCGAGACTACAGTGCCCAGCCAAGCCGTCCGCGGCGCCGACTACCTGCTTGAAGAGAACCACGACCTGCCGCTGTGCCGGGTGCAGCTGACCCTGCGCACGGGGGCCGAGACCGATGTCGTGGGCGACGACGGCCCCGCCGAGCACCCGGCCAGCGGCGGCCGCGGCATCATCGGCCAGTGCAACTTCGCCACCGAGCTGTGGCGGCGCGGCGCCGGCGGCCGGACGCGCGCCCAGCTCGACGAGGAGGTCGACCGCCTGGGCGCGACCCTGCAGGTGCTGTCGTGGCACGACCAGGTGGTGTTCGAGGTCGCCGCCCTCACCGAGAAGATCGATGCGGCGTGCGGGCTGCTCGCCGACGTGCTGCTGCGCCCGGAGTTCCCGCTCGACGAAGCCGAGCGCCTGCGCCGCGAGCTGCACGCCAGCCTGGACGACATGCGTGACGACGACAGCTCGCTCATGCACCGCTTCTTCGCCCGCGCCCTGTACGGCGATCACCCCTACGGGCGACCGGTGGGCGGCACCGCCGAGAGCATCGATCAGCTCTCGGTGCTGGCGGCGCAGGCGTGGCACCGCCACTACCTCAAGCGCGGCAACCTGGTGGTCGGCGCGGCCGGCGATCTGAAGCCGGACGAGCTGGAGAGCCTCCTTAGCCGCCACTTCACCGCGCTGCCCGACGGTCCGCGCCTGGATGTGCCGCTGAAGGTGCCGCCGCCGCCGCGCGGCCTGCGGGTGCTGATCGTCGACAAGCCCGAGCGCACGCAGTCGCAGATCCTCATCGGCCATCTTGCCCCCGCCTGGCGCGATCCGAGCTACCTGCCGCTGTACGTCGCCACCACCGCCTTTGGCGGCACGTTCACCGCGCGCCTGATGGACGAGGTGCGCAGCAAGCGCGGCCTGTCGTACGGGGCCTCGGCGCGGGTCAGCAACGGCCGCGGCGTGCGCGCCTTCAGCGTCAACGTCTTCCCCTCGGCCGAGCAGACCGCCGAGACGATCGAGCTGGTGCTGCGCCTCATCTCCGAGTGGGCCCACGACGGCCTGCGCCCCGGCGAGCTGGAGTTCGCCCAGAGCTTCCTGCAGAAAAACCACGCCTTCAGCATCCAGACCCCCGAGGACCGCCTGGGCCTGCGCACCCGCCTGCACGTCTGCGACATGCCGCTCGACCACGTGACGACGTTCCCGGCGCGGGTCGCCGCAGTCACCCCCGAGCAGGCCCGCCAGGCACTGGCCCAGCACATCCATCCCCAGGATCTGCTCATCACCCTGGTCGCCACCGCCAAGACCGTCCTGCCGTCGCTCCAGGCGGTACCGGCGCTGCGCGATGCGCAGTTCGAGGTCGTCCCCTACGACAGCTATTAAAAGGCCCGGCGCCGGCCCGCCCGATCTGCAGGCGGCTCCGGCGACACGCGGTTCGCGATCCAACCCCACGACAGCTGCGAGCCGGCCTGGCTGAGCGCACCCGCTCGCTCAGGCTGGCCGGCGCGGATTTGCCCGCTCAGGCGGAGGGCTGCGCCGGCTCGGCGGGATGGCCGGTCGCGGCGGCGGGGCCGGCTTCCGGGGCCTCGGTCGGCAGCGAGCGCAGCAGGTTCGTGATCGCCTGCTCGACCTGCTGCAGCACGCCTTCAGGCACCGCGTCGTGCAGCGTCTCCAGGAGCTCGATGAGGCGCTGCGCCAGCTTCAGGGTCTCGCGGCGTCGCTTCTGCTGGTCCTGCTCGGCGTCGGTCGGGAACAGCGTCTCTTTGAACTGCTTGGTGACCTTGCCCAGGGACAGGCCGTCGTCGATGACCGCCCGCCGGACCTCGGCCAAGAGGTCGGCGGTGACCTGACCGTCCTGCGCCGCTTCCTCGGCCCGGCGGAGGAAATCGATGCTCTGGATGGTCGGGATCGGCTGCGAGACGCCGTCGCGCTCCAGCACCTCGGGGGCCGCCTTGCGCAAAAACGCGTACGAGCCGACGAGCTTATTGACCGTCGAGGTCGTCAGGTGCAGCTCCTTGCGGCAGTACTCTTCGAAGACCGCATAACCCCAGCGGGTGTAGTGCTGGCCCTTCTGGCAGGCCGACAGGGCCTCGGCGAGCTCGATCCAGCTGGACTTGAAGCGACGGGTGCGGGCGATCAGCTCGGCGCGCTCGGGATCGCTGTGAAAGCGGCGCTCCGCGGCGGCGAGCACCGTGTCGAGCTTGGTGTGGGTGGGATCTGTGTGGGCTTGCATGGGCGGCTTTATAGCACCGCCCGCAAGCTATGGGGACCTGTTAGGCCCCCGCGGCAATCGGGGCAATCGGGGCAACCGGATCCGGTCGGCTACTTCGCCCACTCGGAGTGGAAGGTGCCTTCCTTATCGGTGCGCTGGTAGGTGTGCGCCCCGAACAGGTCGCGCTGCGACTGGATGAGGTTGTGCGGCAGCCGCTCGCGCCGGATCATGTCGTAGTACGACAGGGTGCCCGCCATCGCCAGCGCCGGGACGCCGGTCTGCGCCGCCAGGGCCGCGACGCGCCGCCACGAGTCCTGACGCGCCTCGAGCTCGGAGACGAACGACGGATCGAGCAGCAGGTTGTCCAGGTTGGCATCGCGGTCAAACGCCGCCTTGATGCGCCCGAGGAACTGCGCGCGGATGATGCAGCCGCCACGCCAGATGCTGGCGATCTCGCCGAACGGCAGGTTCCAGCCGCGGGTGCGCGAGGCCACCGACAGGAGCTGCATGCCCTGGGCGTAGCTGCACGCCTTGGCGCAGTAAAGCGCCTTGCGCACGTCGTCGATGAGCTGCTTCTTGGCCGCCTCGTCCATCTTGTGCGGCGCCGGGCCGGCGAGGATCTTGCTGGCGGCGACGCGGCTCTTCTTGTGCGACGAGATCACGCGCCCGTCGACCGAGGAGGCGATGACCGGGATCGGCACGCCCAGCTCCACCGCGTCCTGCACCGTCCACTTGCCGGTGCCCTTCATGCCCGAGGCGTCCATGACCTTGTCGAGCAGCTCGCCCTCGCCGCACTCCGGGTCCTTGGTGCGGAAGATGCGGGCGCTGATCTCGATGAGGAACGACTGCAGCTCGGTCTGGTTCCACTGGGTGAACACCTCGGCCAGCTCGGCGTTGGTCAGGCCGCCGACGCTGTGCAGGATGTCGTAGGCCTCCGAGATGAGCTGCATGTCGCCATACTCGATGCCGTTGTGGACCATCTTGACGTAGTGGCCCGAGCCGCCGGGGCCGATGTAGGTCACGCACGGCCCGCCGTCCGGGCCCTCGACCTGGGCGGCGATCTTCTTGAGCACCGGGGCCAGGACCTCGTAGGCCTCGCGCGGCCCGCCGGGCATGAGCGAGGGGCCGTTGCGCGCCCCCTCCTCACCGCCCGAGACGCCCATGCCCAGGTAGTGGCTGCCGGTCGCCTCGACCTCCTTGGCGCGCCGCTCGGTCATGGTGAAGTGCTCGTTGCCGCCGTCGACGAGCAGGTCGCCCGGCTGCATCAGCGGCTTGAGCTTGGCGATGGTGTCCTCGACCGGCTGGCCGGCCTTGACCATCATGATGATGCGGCGCGGCTTCTGCAGCGACGCGACAAACTCTTCCGGGGTGCGGGTGCCGACGACCTTGCCCGAGCCCGCGGGGAGCTCACGCGCGGCGCGCTGGAGGAAGCTGTCCACTTTATCCGACGAGCGGTTGTAGACCGAGATCGAGAAGCCTTTTTCAGCGATGTTGAGGGCCAGGTTCTCCCCCATCACGGCCAGTCCAACGAGGCCGACGGACTGCTTTTCGGTGTTCTTGGTATCCATCCAGTGTCCTTTCGAGTTGCGCGTACAGTGCGAAATCAAGCGACGGTGAGGGCGCTGCCGACCCCCTGCCAGCTCATCGGGGCAGAACCCCACCGCCCGATCCCCGCTCGACCTTCAATGAGTAGGGGGCAGCCGCAGGCTGATGGGAAACTGCCTGACAAAATACCACGGAGCCGCGGTGACCTGGGACAAGTAGAAATTTCCCCTCGCAGGCAAGGCCCAACCAGCCAGCCTTGGGGCCTTCGCGCTACAATCGCACCACGATGAAAGACATATTCGAAGCGATTGAACGCCTGAGTGCACAGCTGTCGTATCGGCTGGAGCACATCGCCAAGAAGTCGTCGCTGGCGGTGCACTTTTCGGCCTACTCGGTGTCGCCCAAGCCGGGGGTGATGGTGCGGATCTTCAATACGATGAT
>DAOMZC010000296.1:0-7346 GCA_035437965.1 Pseudomonadota bacterium | reverse complement strand
CGCTGCGCAGCCGCTCCTGCTCGAACAGCACCTGCGAGAGCGCGCGCCGCAGGTACGCATCGGGCTTCTCGGTCCACAGGAGGTCATCGTAGAAGCCGACCTCATAGTCCGAGCTGCGGTAGACGATCTTTTCCCGGATGTGCGAGCTGGCGGTGACGCGCCCGAGCCGCAGCTCGACCCCGGCGCGCGGCGCCTCCGCCTTGGACTGCACCGGCGGGAGCTCGGGCGTAAAGTAGCGCGGGATGGTCGGCACCGCTTTATTGGTCAGCGCGCAGCCGCCCCCCGGAATCAGCGGCAGCAGCGCCAGCAGCGCCACGGTCGCGAGCCCGCGCCCGGACCCGAGCATGAACAGTGTACGGATCATGGTTGCTTCCTCTTGGCGCGCCCTTTAAGGAGCATGTCGGGATCCCGATCGATCGAGTCGGCGAGCCGGCGGACCGACTCCGCGGCCCCCTGCACCTCGCGCAGCGTCTCTTCCAGCGCCGGGCCGACATGGCTGGCGTTGGCCGCCGTGGTGCCCACCGCGTCCGCGGTCCGCTGGATGCTGTGCACAAGTCCCTTATCACTACTTACCTGATCGACCAGGCGATTAATCTTCAGCACCGTCACGTTCAGGTTCGCCATCACCGACTGCGCCTCCCCGGTGAGCTTGCCGGCGTCCACCTGGCTGAGCAGCTTGTGACCATCGGAGAGCAGCACGTCCACGCTGGCCAGCGTCGACAGCACCGCCGGCAGCAGCTTCTGGATCTGCCGGGCGACCTCCGGCAGGTGCTCGAGCGCGTGGATGAGCGAGTCCTCCAGGTTCTTTATAAGCGACGGAGTGGCCGGAATATAGTTCTCCGGAGTCGGGAACGGCAGGATCGGCGGCGGATACAGCTGCGGACTGAAGTAGTCGATAAGCAGGAACTTCACCCCGGTGATCCCGGCCGTATCAAGCTGGATGCGCAGATCCGCGGGGACGACCATCCGGGTGTGCCGCCCCAGGCGCTTGGGATCCGACAGTCCCAGGCCGTGCAGATCTTTTATATCGAGCTCGTACGCCACCTCGACATGGCGGTGATCCGGGGCGACGCGGATCGTCGAGACGTTGCCGATCGTCACGCCGCGGAACTTCACCGGCGAGCCGATCTCCAGCCCCTGCACCGACTCATCGAAGAAGGTCTTGTAGGTGACGGTGTCCTTCTTCAGACTGCGGGCGCCCAGGAACACCACCGTGGCCGCCGCCAGACAGAACCCGACGACGACGAACAGGCCAAGCTTCCAGTGGTTGGCGGGGGTACTCATGACGAAGACTCCTTCGGGGTGCCCCCCACGGGGGCGGCCAGGTATTCGCTCGGCTGGGTCGGGCTCCGCTTCAGGAAGCGGATGACGCGCGGGTCGGTCGAGGTGTCGCGCAGCTCGGCCGGGTTGCCGCGGGCGATGATGCTGGTGCTGTCCGCATCGAGGAGGATGCAGTTTTTGACGATCGAATAGATGCTCGCCAGCTCATGCGAGACAAGGACCACGGTGAGCCCCAGGCCCTTGTTCAGGATCAGGATCAGCTCATCGAGCTCGACCGAGCTTATCGGATCGAGGCCGGCCGAGGGCTCGTCGAGGAAGATGAGCTCCGGTTCCAGCGCCATCGCGCGGGCGATCGCGGCGCGCTTCTTCATGCCGCCGGACAGCTCGGACGGCAGCTTGTTCTCGGCGTCCTGCAGGCCGACCAGGCGCAGCTTGGCGCGGGCGATGGCGAGGACCGCGTCGGGAGGAAGGTTCGTCCACTCCTGCAGCGGCAGCGCGACGTTCTCGCCGACCGTCATCGAGCCAAGGAGCGCCCCGGACTGAAACATGACCCCGAACGGCGGCCGGCTCACCTCCAGGTGCGACTCGCTAATCCCATCGATCTTGATCGTCCCGGTCATCGGCCGCTCAAGCCCGATGAGATAGCGCAAAAGAGTCGACTTGCCACAGCCGCTGCCGCCGAGGATGGCGAAGATGTCGCCGCGCTGGACCGCGAAGCTGGCGCCCTTTAGCAGGACCCGGTCGCCCCACCCCATCGTCAGATCCGTCACCTGAATAAGCGGCTTTGTGGTCATAGGTTGAATGCGTAGAAAAAGAGGGTGAACACCGCATCGACCAGGATCAGCGCAAACAGGGTCGCCACCACCGCCGAGGTCGTGCGCCGCCCGACGCCCTCGGCGCCGCCGGCGGTCGCCAGGCCCTGCTGGCAGGCGATGAGGGCGATGACCAGCGCGAAGACCACGCTCTTGATGATTCCCGAGAAGACATCCCACACGGTCAGCGCCTTCTGGGTCTCATTGAAGTAGCCGACGACGGTCAGGTCCAGGCTGGCGATGCCGACGAACAGTCCGCCGACCATTCCGACGACGTCCGCGATCAGCGTCAGCAGCGGCGCCACCGCCATCAGCGCCAGGGCGCGCGGCAGGACGAGGAACCGCATCGGCCCAAAGCCCATGGTGCGCAGCGCGTCGATCTCTTCCGAGACCGTCATCGTGCCAAGCTCGGCGGCGAACGCGGCGCCCGAGCGACCGCAGATGATGATTGCCGTCATCAGCGGTCCAAGCTCGCGCGCGATCGACAGCCCGACGAGATCGGCGACAAAGATGTTGGCGCCGAACTGCTTGAGCTGCACCGCGCCCTGAAACGCCATGACGAAGCCGACCAGGAAATTGATAAGGACGACGATCGGAACCGCGTCGGCGCCGGTGCGCTCCATGGTCGGCAACAGCTCGCGCCAGTTGGCGGTGCGCGGCCGGCGCAGGACGCGCAACGCGGAGATCAGCATGAGTCCGAAGAACGCCAGGACGAGCCTTATCTCCGCGAAGAACTCGATGGTGGCGTTGCCAATCTGCGCCAGCGTCCCAAGCGCCCGGCGGCGCTTGCGCGGTCCGACGGCGACATCGCCGCGGTAAAGGTGAATGATCTCCTGGACCGGCGGGGAGGCGCCCAGGAACTCGGCCGCGGCGCCCCGCCGATGCAGGTCGGAGCGCAGCTGGACAAGCAGGGCCATCGCGCCGCCATCGACGATCTCGACCCCGGACATATCGAAGTTCAGGGTCTGGCCGCGCGTGATCGGCCGGATATGGTCGTTGAGCTCCGTCCACAGGGCGGCGGCTTCCGCCAGCGACAGCCGTCCTTTAAGACGCAGCGTGAGCTCTTCCGGACCGTCCGTACCGAGCTCCATCTGATACGAGCGGGTGGTCAAAGGACCGCCCCCGGAGTCGCCTGCGCGCGGCCGCCCGACTGGACCGCCCCCAGAGCCTGCCGCCTTCCCCACGCGACCCGCACCGGAGTCTCGACAGTCGCCAGGCTAAGCTGGGCCGTAGATAACATCGTCATATTATCTCACATGTGTTCTTATCGGCAAGGCGAACCTACTATGCTAGTTTTTTACAATCGGAGGACCTTTGGCTCTTGGCCCTTGGGGAAGAAATCGGAAGCGGAGACATAGGGGGAGCCCGCCCGGCCGCGGCGGAATGATTCGCGGGCTTATCTAGACGGGCGGGACCTCATAGTGCATGAGGTCGCAAGCGGCGCCCCCGGTGGTCTTGCCGCGGACTGCCGAGCTTGGGGAATGGCGACGGAATGATATAGTACCAAGGACGCGCACCGCCGGGCAGGATGCTGGGCGAGCCGCGACGCAGGCACCATGGCTAACAGCGAACAGCAGTCCAAACTCTCCCCGGTCGCCACGGCAGGGTCGCCCAGCCCGCCGGCAGCGCCCGGCTCGCCGGCGCGCGGGCTGTTCATCGGGCTGGCGGCGATGGGTGGGCTGACGGTGTTCAAGCTGGCGCTGCTCAGCGGTCTCGGGGACTCGGCGCCGTTCCTTTTGTACTTCTGGCCGGTGCTGCTGGCCGCCTGGTACGGCGGGGTGCGCGCCGGCGTGGCGACGACGTTCGCGGCGGCGCTGCTCGGGGCCTACTTCTCGATGCCGATGCCCACGCCGTCCGGGGAGACGGGCAGCGTCCTTGGCCCCAAGGCGCTGGCGCAGATGGCGCTGTTCGGCGGCGAGGGGGTGGTCCTCTCGCTGGTCATCGGGCGCATCCGGGCCGAGCGGCGCCGCGCCGCCGCCGCCGTGACCGAGGCGCGGCTGGCGCTGGACAAGCTGAACGTGGTCCTCTCCGGCGTGGACGAGGGCATCACGGTCCAGGACGGCACGGGGCGCCTGATCTACGCCAACGAGCTGGCCGCCCGGATGAGCGGCTTTGCGTCCCCGGAAGAGTTCCTGCGCGCGCCGCTTGCGGTCCTGCTCGAGCGCATCCAGATGCTCGGCGAGGACGGCCGCCCGTTCCCGCTCACCGAGCTGCCGGGGCGCGTACTGTTCCGCGGCGGCACGCCCAAGGAGCAGCTCGTCCGCTTCTGCGGCCCGCAAAAGGGTGAGGAGCGCTGGGCGGTGGTGCGCGCCAACGGGGTGCGCGGCGAAGACGGGCGAGTCCTGTTTGCCGTAAACCTCATCCGCGATGTGACCGAGAAGCGCCAGCAGGAGCAGACCATCCGCCTCAACCAGGAGTGGTTCTCGACCGCGCTGCACACCCTGGGCGATGCAGTGATCACCGCGACGCCAACGGGGCGGATCATGTTCATGAACCCGGTCGCCACCGAGCTGACCGGCTGGCCGATAGCCGCGGCGCTGGGTCAGCCGCTCGGGCAGATCTACAAGCTCCTTGATGAGGCCACCCGCCAGCCGCTTGAGTGTCCGGTCGAGCGGGTGCGGCGCGAAGGCGGGACCCGGGGGCTGGTCACCCACACCCTGCTCGTGCGGCGGGACGGCAGCGAGCTCGCGATCGACCACAGCTTCGCGCCGATCCGCGACGACCGCGGCGAGCTCGCCGGCGTCGTGCTGGTGTTCCGCGATGTCTCGGTCAAGCGGCGCGAGGCGCTGCGGCAGAGCTTCCTCGTGCGCGCGACCGAAGAGCTCAACTCCTCGCACCACTACCAGACGACCCTGGCCACCGTCGCGCGGCTCGCGGTGCCGGCGATCGCCGACTGGTGCGCCGTGGACATGCTGGAGGCCGGCCGCATCCGCCGCCTCGCGGTGGCCCACATCGACCCCGCCAAGCTCCGCATCCTCGATGAGATCGAGCAACGCTACCCCACCGACCAGAACGCCCCGACCGGAGTCCCGAGCATCCTGCGCACCGGCCAGCCGGAGATCTTCACCGACCTGCCGCCCGCGCTGATCGACGCCGCGGCGATCGATGCGGAGCACCTGCGGCTCATCCGCCAGCTGGCGCTGCGCTCGTACCTGGCGGTGCCGATCAAACACTGCGAAAAGGCCATCGGCGTCATCACGTTCGCCATGGCAGAGTCGCAGCGCGTCTATGGACCCGAAGACGTAGCGCTGGCCACCGCCCTGGCCGACCGCGCCGCCGTAGCGGTCGAGAACGCGCGCCTGTTCACCGAGGTCGAGCAGGCGCGGGCCCAGATCGCGGCGCAGCGCGACCGGCTTTATGATCTGGTGATGGCGTCGCCGCTGGCGATTGCCCTTCTGCGCGGCCCCGAGCTTACCTACGAGCTTGTAAACGCGCCGTTCGAGAAGATCTTCGGCAGCCGCAAGCTGCAGGGACGCAAGCTCGCCGACCTCGATCCCACCGGCCGGCACTCCAGGGTGCTGTGGGATGTCCGCGACACCGGCATTCCGTTTACCGCGACCGACCGCGAGGTGCTGCTCGACCGCGAAGGCAACGGGCAGCTGAGCACCTGCTACTTTACCTACGCCATCGTGCCGATGCGCGACGACACCGGCAAGGTCGACGGGGTGATGTCGTTCACTCTGGAGGTCACCGAGCAGGTCATGGCGCGGCGCAAGGTCGAGGAGGCGCGCCTGCAGGCCGAGCTGGCCAATCGCTCCAAAGATGAGTTCCTGGCGATGCTCGGCCACGAGCTGCGCAACCCCCTGGCGCCGATCCTGACCACCTTGCAGCTCATGCAGCTGCAGGGCGGCACGGCGTTTCTGCGCGAGCGCAACATCATCGAGCGCCAGGTCAAGCACGTGGTCCGGCTGGTCGACGATCTGCTGGATGTCTCGCGCATCACCGGCGGCAAGGTCGAGCTGGCGATGGAGCCGCTCTTGGTGTCCGAGGTCGTCGCCACCGCGATCGAGATGGCCAGTCCCCTTTTGGAGCGGCGCCAGCATCACTTGGCGGTCGCGGTGGCCCCGGAGCTACACGTGCAGGGCGATCCGATGCGCCTGGCGCAGGTGATGGCGAACGTGCTCAATAACGCCGCCAAGTACACCGAGAACGGGGGGCACATCGAGATCCGCGGCGAGCGAGTCGGGGACTCGGTCGTGATCTCGGTGCGCGATGACGGCATGGGAATCGCCAAGGAGATGCTGCCGCGCGTCTTCGATCTGTTCGCGCAGGAGCCGCAGGCGCTCGACAGATCACAGGGCGGGCTCGGGCTGGGCCTGGCGATCGTGCGCAGCCTGGTGTCGCTGCACGGCGGCACCGTCTCGGCGCACAGCGAGGGGCTGGGCAAGGGGAGCCTGTTCACGCTCCGCCTGCCCGCGCTGGATGACGCGCCCAAGACGAGCGTGCGCTCGCCGCGGCCGACCCCGGAGGCCGAGTCGGGAGACTCCGCCCTGGTGCTGGTCGTCGACGACAACGCCGATGCGCTCGAGCTGCTCGCCGAGACGCTCGCGGCGGTCGGCTACCGGACCCTGCGCGCTACCGACGGACCGATGGCGCTCGCCCTGGTCGCCAAGGCGCGGCCGAGCATCGCCCTTCTCGACATCGGCCTGCCGGCGATGGACGGCTACGAGCTGGCGCGCCGGCTGCGCGCGACCCGCGGCCTGGAGCGGCTCAAGCTGATCGCCATCACCGGCTACGGCCAGAGCTCGGATCGCGAGCGCTCGGCCGCCGCCGGCTTTGACGAACACCTGGTCAAGCCGGTCTCGATCGAAGCGGTGCAAGCGGCCATTGAGCGGCTAACGGGCGGCTAGTCAAAGCGGGTGGCGCCGGAGGCGGGGCCCCGACGCGCGCGGCGGGGTGCCGCAGGTGACCGGGCCCGCTCCGGTACGTATTTCGTTTGGGGCGTAGTTTAGCGCGCGACGGCGGCTCGCGGCGTCGTGCCGGTGGTGGTCGGGCGCCCGAGCTCGGCGATCACCCGCTCGCTGACCTGGGCGACCGCGCTGCTCATCGCCTCCCCAAGCGCCGCCGCGATCGCCGCCGCCTCCTTGTCCTTGCTCGCCGCGGCGATCGGGCGCTCGACCGCCAGCGTCTGCTCCAGCCGCACCAGGCGGTCATCGCGGATGACGAAGGTGAGGCGCACCAGCGCCGCGTGGCGGGGAGCGCGCAGCTCCCCGAAAGCGACCAGCTCGACATCGAGCACCGGCGCCGCGCCGG
>DAOMZC010000295.1:133-7375 GCA_035437965.1 Pseudomonadota bacterium | reverse complement strand
GGCCCACTTCCTTGTCGGGCAGGGTGCGCTCCATCTTGTTGAAGGTCTCCTGCGCCAGGACGATCGACATCCGCAGCTCGCTGAGGGAGTCGTTGATGCCGTCGTAGGCATCGGTGGCGACGTGCTTCATCTCGGCCAGCTGCTGCTCGGCCTGCTGGTTGGCGGCGGTAGCGACCGGGGCGGCGGTGGCGGCGGTCTGAGCGGCCTGCAGCTGGAACTCCAGCTCGGCGACCTTGCCGCGCAGGCTGTCGCGCTCCTCGCGGGCGGCGCGCACGTCCTGCTGCTGCTGGGCGCTGTTGTCCGAGTGCTCGGCGGCGCGCGCGCTCGCTTCCTTCTGCTCCTTGACCGCCGCGTCGCGCTCGGCGATGAGCTTCTGCTTCTCGGCCTCGTGGCGGGTCTTGAGCTCGGTCGTCACCTGCTGCACCGCGTCGCTCACCGCGCTCTGCAGCTTGGCCTGGGCGTTCTTGCGCTCCTCGCCCAGGCGATCGCGCTGCTTGCTCACCTCGGCGAAGTCGGCGGTCAGCTTGGCCAGCTGGTCGTGCTGCTTGCCGATCTCCTCGTTGGCCTTGGCCAGCTCGTCGCGCAGGGCGCTGTTCTCGCGCGACAGCATCAACAGCTGCTCGCCGCCGTCCTGCTGCCCGGCGAGCAGCGCGTGCATGCGATCGAGCTCGGCGCGCAGCTCCTCGGTCTGGACCTGGGCGCGGCCGAAGCGCTCGCGCAGGTTATCGCGCTCGCCGCGCGCCTGGGAGAACTCCTTCTCCAGATCCTCGGCGCGCTTGCGCACGTCCTTTAGCTGCGACTCCTGGTTGATAAGGCCGACGCGCTGCTCCTCGAGCATGCGCTCGCGCTCTTTGAGGATGTCGCGCAGGTGGTCGACATCGCCGCGCTGCGAGTTTATCGCCCGCACCTGCTCATCGCGCGCCCGCGACAGCTCGACGAGCTTCTGGTTCAGCGAGTCGGTCTGCTGCTTGGCCCGCCGCACGTCGTCGTTGGCGCTGGCGAGCTGGCGCTCCTTGACCTCCAGCTGCGAGCGCAGGTCGCCCTCCAGCGACTTGCCAAGGCCGAGCTGCTCCTTGGCCGCCTTGAGCTCGTGGCGCAGCTCCTCGTTGACCCGGTTCTCGGCGCCGAGCTCCTCCTCGTTCTGCTTGGCGGTGCGGCGCAGCTTGTCGATGGCCTCTTTGGCGGCGGCCGACTCGTTGCGCAGGCGCTTGATCTCCTGCTCGGTGGTCTCGAGCTTGGCCACCGCCTGATCGCGCTCGGTCTTGGACTCGGCGGCGGCGCTCACCGCGGCCTCGAGCTCGGCGCTGAGCTTCTTGAACTCCTCCTGGATCTTCTGCAGCTCGGCGACCTTGGCCTGCACCACCGCCTCGCCGGACTCCTTGTTGCCGAGCGCCCGGTTCTCGTCGCTCTCCTTGGCGCCCGCGGTCTCGCGCGGGCTGCCCGGGGCCTGCGAGTCGCGGCCGGGCGACGGCGAGCTGGTGATCTTGGCGGCGCCATCGGCCGGCGGCTGGAGGCTCTGCTGCGCCGGCGGCTGCGGCGGGATCGACGCCCGCTGGATGCCCGAGCCGGCCCCGACATCGGGGACCTCGACGAAGCGCACCTGCAGCGAGCCGCAGCGGATGACGTCGCCGTGGCTCAGCGGGTCGCGCTGGATGCGCCGCTCGTTGATGAAGGTGCCGTTGGCCGAGTTCAGATCTTCGACGCTCCAGCGGCCCCCCTGGACGCTGATCTTGCAGTTGCGCCGCGACACCATCGCATCGTCGGTACGGACGATGCACTCGACGGCCCGGCCGAGGAACGCCCCGACCTCGGGGAGATCGACTGCCGCGTCGCGGCCCTGTGCATCTCGATATAGGAGCTTGGCAGCCATTACATCTTCTCAACGTCCCAAAGGGTTAATCGGCGCGGCGCTCGGCTTCGCTCTCGGGCGGGCTCTCGGGCTCTTTCACACACGGAAGATCATCTCGATGTTGCCGACCCGGATTACGTCGCCGACCGACAGCTTCTTCTTGGGCGTGCGCTCGCCGTTGACGTAGATCCCGTTGGTCGAGCCGAAGTCGGCGACCTCGTAGCCGCCCTCGACGCGGCGGATGCCGACGTGCTTGCGCGACACGCTGGTGTCGGGGATGACCAGGTCGTTGCCCGGGACCGAGCCGAGCGTGGTCACCGGCTTCTCCAGCACCACCACCTGATCGGCGAACGGCCCGCTGACAAAGTGCAGCGCCCCCGGCCGTCCGGACTCCAGGTCCGGGTTGGCGCCGCAGAACAGGCACGACTGCCAGTCGGCCATCATCTCCTTTTTGCACTTCGGGCACGGCCGCGTGCTGCTGCCCTGCTGCGACAGAAACAGCGACACAGCGGAGGCGATCCCCGACAGACCCAGAAGAACGTATGCGAGCCCTGCTGCCACGACTTTGTCCTAGCTGAAGATCGACTTGAACTTGAACTCGGTGCGACCCAGGCGAAAGTTGTCGTTGTCGACCAGGAAGTGCTCCTTGACGCGCTTGTCGTTGACGATGACGCCGTTGGTGGCGCCCAGGTCGACCAGCTTGTAGCCGCCCTCGATCTTTCTGATCTCGCAGTGGCGGCCCGACATGAAGCCGTCCTCGATGACGACATCGCAGTCGCTGGCGGTGCCGATGACGGCGCGGTCCTTGAGCTTGAAGGTCACGTCCTTGTACTTGCCGGTGAGGCCCATGATCCAGCCCATCGCGACCTCGCCGGCGGCGTCGAGCGCGACGGTCTTGCTGCCCGGCCGCAGCTGCGGCGTCAGCGACGGCGCCTGCAGCTTGGGGGCCTCGGGGGCGGGCGGCGGCGCCTTCTTGCGCAGCAGGAAGTACAAAATGATCGCGGCGAGCACCGCGGCGGGGATGAGCAGCCACCACCAGCGCCTAGGCTGCTCGACCACCTTGACCGGCGCCGGTCCGGTCGGCTGCGACGGCAGCTTCTCGTTGACGGCGTTACTGTACACCGGCTTGCCGCCGGCCTCGTGGGTGACCTGGAAGGTGTGCTCCTTGTCGTCACCGGCGATGCTCAGCGGGAAGGTCGCCACGTACTGCTTCTGGATCTCGTCGACCACCGCGTCGAAGCGCGGGCCGAGGTCGGTCACCGACTTGGCCACCCGGTCGATGCCGTAGCAGCGCTTGGCCATCTCCTGGAGGTTACGGAGCTTGGGCGGATCGAACTCGTTATAGCCGACGGTGTCGATGACGATGCCGGCCTGCTGGGCGCGGTTGCCGAGGTCGACGAAGCCCTTCTTGTCGTTGTTTACGTCGATGCCGTCCGAGAAAACGACGATCAGCTTGCGCCGGCCTTTTTCCTGCGCCTTGAGCAGGTCGATGGCGGTGCGCACCGCGTCGATCATGTGGGTCTCACTGGCCTCGGCGTCGATCGCCAGCTTGGACAGGGCGCCGTCGACCTCGGAGCTGGTGCCGCTCTCGATGAGGCGCTTGGTGTCGCCGGCGTAGGCGAGCACGCCCATGCGGCCGCCGGGGGTCGAGGCGACGGCCTCGTTGATCTTGCGGAAGCCGGCCTTGATCTCGGCCAGCCAGCGCTCCTGCACCACGCCCGAGACCTGGGCGACGCCGACGACGAAGATCGGCTCCTTGAGCTGGTCGAAGGTGGCCACCGCCTTGGCCGGTCCCTGGTCGGCGGCGTCGAGCTGCAGCTTGAAGTCGGTGGCGGCGCGGCCGGCGATGACCGTGCCGTCCTCCTCGACGTAGGTGAGGTACAGCTTGATGTCGGGCAGCGAGTCGAAGGCGAAGCGCTCCATGCGCAGCTTGGCGTTCTGCGCCTGGGCCCGCGGCAGCCCGAGGCCCAGCAGGAGCCCGGCGAACGCCGCCGCCCCGGCGAGCAGCCGCCAGGCGCGTCGACCGCCGCGACGGGCCGGCCCGCCGCGCCCAGAGTCCGTAAGAGGCCCCGCGACCGCCTTGGCCTCGCTTACCGTGCGTATCCCAGTGACCGCTTTGACCCCTTGCACCATGATCAGCTCGCCCTAGTTCTTGGTCTTGAAGCGAAAGGTGGTTCGGCCGAGGCGAATGTTGTCGCCATCGACGAGCTCCACCGAGGCTATCTGCTTGTCGTTCACGTAGGTGCCGTTGCGCGACCCCAGGTCGTTGACGCGGAAGCGGTTCTGCGCCCCGATGACGATCTCGGCGTGGCGGCTGGAGATCGCCGCGTCGAAAAGGCGGATGTGGCAGTCCTCGGCGGTGCCGATCACCGCCTTGCCCTTGACCTGGAGGAGCTCGCCGGTCATCGCCCCCTCAAGCGGCACGAGCCACGCCACGTTGTCGCCGCGATCGCCGGTGCCCATGAGCGGCGCGTCGATCGCCGCCGCGTCCATGGCGATGGTCTTCTGCGGCCCGCCCGGGGTGAGCTGCGGCCCGAAGCCCGGCTGACCGTACTGCGGCATGCCCGGCGCCTGACCGTACTGCTGCATCCCCGGCGGCTGGCCGTAGGGCTGCGGCTGCATGCCCGGCGGCTGACCGGGCGCTCCACCAGGTCCCGGCGGCTGGGCCGGCATCGGCGGCGAGGCCGCGGGGTTATTCTGGTTCAGGCCGCAGTAGGGACACTGATCCCAGCTCTTGTGCAGCTTGTTGCTGCAGCGAGGGCAGGTTTTCTTGCTCCACGGAAAAGACCAGCTCATTTTCTTTTTGCTCGGCTGCGCCTGCGGCGGGGGCGGGTACTGCTGCTGCTGCTGCGACTGCCCGAATTGCATCGCCTGATTGAGCCTGCCCGGTGCTCCCGCGACGGAGTTGTAGGCGTACTCAGAGTGGTGCTTGGCCTGCTGCCCCAGGTGACCGATGCGCCGGATGTCCCCCTGGATGCCGCCCTTGATGCCGCGGATGCGCATCCACTGCGCGTACAGCTCGCGGAAGGGCCTAAGGACCACGTTGAGGAAGTTGTCAATAAACATGGCTCAGACCAGCATAGCCTATTGTCGAGGCTGGTAGAACCAGTAGCGGAACATGTTGATATCGCGTCCGGCGGTGACCGCCAGCTGCTTGACCACCGGCTCGGCCCGAACCACGAACTCTTCCGGGATGATGTGCGGCCAGTTGCGCCAGCGGTTGATGCGATCGGTGCCCGGGCACTCGCAGATGCCGGCCTTCTTGCCGTCGACCTCGAACTCCAGCGAGTAGTCGCCGTACACGTAGTCCATGCGGCGGACGATGAGCAGGCGCTTGCCCGGGGTGACGCCCTTGACCTTGTAGGTGACGTAGCCGGACACGTGCGCGCGACCCACATCCTCCAGGCTCGTGCCGTCGGGGTACTTGAGCTTCTGGCGCGAGCGGTAGGAGTCGCGGGCCTCCTCGATCTTGAGGTTGTGGGTGGTCTCCGAGTCGGTGTCCATGACGTTGATCATGTCGATGCGGATCCACGTCTCGCCGTTGATCTCCAGCTCCATCGGCAGGTCCTGCGACGAGATGCCCTTGATGCGCTCCATGTCGTCGGGCGGGATTTCGTTGGGGCCGTAGCTGCCGGCGGGGCGCTTGGCCTTGCCGTCCTTGTCCTTGTCGCCGTCGGCCCCCGCCCCCGCGCCGGCCGCATTGGCCTGCACCGTCGGGGCGGCTCCCCCGGACTGCGGCGGCTGCAGCGCGCCTTCGAGGAGCTCGCCGGTGCCGTACAGCGGCGCCAGCTCCTCGGCGGCCTTCTGCAGGTAGACCAGCATGTTGTCCAGCGCCTCGGGCGTGTTGCGCCGCTCGCCCAGCAGGCCGCGCAGGATGTCGATCTGCTTCTTGTAGGCGCCGAACTCCTTCTTGGCGCCGAGCACCGGGTGGTTGATCTCGACGTCCTTGGTCAGCTCGTCCTGCAGCTGGCACAGCATGTTGAGGATGTCGTGCCCGTTGCGGTTATCCAGAAGGTCCGCGGTGTGCAGCGTCTGCGCCGCGATGACGCCGGCCAGGGCGTCGTGCGCGGTCTCGACCTTGTTGTCGCGCGCCATCGCCAGCAGCATCTTGCGCAGCCGCTCGAGCATCACCGCGAGGCGAATGCGGATGAGCGGGTCGAGGTAGCTGCCGGCGACGCCGGCGCGCGGCACGAAGCGCAGGTCGATCTCGTTGGCCTTGGGGTCGTTGGGATCGCGGGCGTCGCGGATGCGGGTGGCGTTGCGGTCGAGCAGGATGCGCCCGAGCTCGATCTCCTCGCGGATGTCGGGCGCGGTCTGCGAGATCTCGACCTTGCAGCCCTCCAGGATGCGCCGGTGGCCCTTGTAGGCGGCGTTCTCCTTGTAGGCGATGAAGTCGGTCTCCTGCTCGTAGAAGCGCAGCACGATGTAGATCGTCTGCGGGAGCTTGTACTCCTCAAGCACCAGGTTCTTGATCTCGGCCTCCCACAGCATGAGGTCGCGGCCCTGGCCGTCCACCGCGTAGCCCGGCTGGATCTCGACCGACAGATCGCCGCGCGCCCGCGCCACCACCTTGAGGTCGCCGCCGTAGCCGAACACCACGCCCGGGGCGTGCATCAGGCGACTGTGCATGCGCCGCTTCTCGATGTGATAGCGCTCGGCGTCGTTCCAGTCGTGCTCGGTGGTAAGGAAGCCCTTGAAGAAGTTTATTCGCTTGAAGCCCTTGGCCTTGATTTCGCTCTCAGTCGCCATCGTCGCTCCCTCGCTGGGAACCGGGTTTGGAGTCAGCTATTTCTTCGAATCGTCTCTGCCCGCATCGGGCTTGGCGGCGGGGCCGCCCGAGCCGCCTGGGCTCGGGGCGGGCGCGTCGCGCTCGATCTCTTGTCTGTCGACCTCGACCTCGATGCGCGGGCCGCCGCTCTTGCGCACGCCGAGCGCGCCGTGCACCTTGGCCGCGGCGCCCTCGCCGAGGATCGCGGTGGGCGCATCGCTAAGCCCGGCAAGCCCCGTACCACCGGCCTTGGCGACCGGCTCGCTGCTCGCCGAGCTGTCCGCCGCCTTGGCATCGCCCGGCGCGGCTGTCTCGGCCTGCTTGGCCTCGGCAGCGGCGAGGATGCCCTCGAACTCGGTGAGCGGGTCGATCTCGACCTCGACGCGCGGGCCGCGACCGCCGCCGCCCGTAACACTGCCCACCACCTTGGCCGAGCCGCCGGCGCGGCCGTAGTCGGTCTCCTCGCCGTCCGCCTTGCTCGCTCGGCCTGCGCCCCCGCTCGTCGGGCTCTGTCCGCCGCCAGAGCGAGAAGGCAAGCCGGAGCCACCGGAAGGCACACCGGAGCTACCGGAAGGCAAGCCGGAGCCACCGGAAGGCACACCGGAGCTACCGGAAGGCAAGCCGG